>JAZROC010000229.1:0-10451 GCA_045648525.1 Clostridia bacterium | reverse complement strand
ACCGTCGTCAGGCTCTTTATGATTTGATAACTGTATAAAATATACCCATTTTTTATCCATTTTTAAAAAATCTCCTTATCTTTTTATATCTACAATGGCAAGTCCTGCAGGTGCTAATTTAAGCTGGAAGAGCTTTTTCTCCGCCTTTTCTGCCTCGTGGTCGTGGACGAAGCCCGTATTCTTACTATCTAAAAAGCGTGGCGGAAGAATTGGGAAGGAGCTTACCATTTTAGCAAATTCAAGGTTAGTTTCAGAGGTAACAACGGCATGCGTATAGTGGTTATCCTCTTTGCTATAAAGATACAAGCGGTCGTTGCCGTTCTTTAATTTAAAAGCCAGCATAGGCACGTCAGCCTTAAGCGTGAAATTTTTAAACATTGCCGCTTTAAGCATAATACCTACACCATCAATAAAGCCTGAATTAAGCTTACGGAAAAGCAAGTATCTATGAAGTGAATATATATCACATTCAGGGTCGTCGCCTTCTGACCTTATGCCGTCATCAACACTATTAAGCTTGTTGATTTCTGCTTTCTCTTCATCAGTTAAAACAGCGTTAACGAGGAAAGCCTTCATCGGATAATCACTAAAATTATCGGTAAAAGCAAAGGTAACGTTGATGCCATCAAGGTTATAATTTTCAGGCACAGTTGCAACCCAAGGCTCTTTTGCATTTATAAAGTATGCTTTTTCTTCATCGGAAAGCATATCGAAATTGGGCACGAACATAGGCTCATTACGTTTGCCTAATTGATTAAGGGTAAGACAACCGCCAAAGGGCGTGCCTTGCTTAAAGATGCGGGTTGCCTGATAATGAGGCGTTGTGCGACGTGTTGAAATATATTGGTCAAGCATTTTTTCGTGGGCAAAATCTGACCAGAAAATCATTGGCGACCAGCTTTTTTCAACATCCAACGACGTACCGATTTCAATTCTTTTTGTTAGGAAATTCCAGTCATTAGTAGGTATGCCGTCACCCAAGCAGAAGAACAAGCCTTCTGTCGCGGCTTCAGTACCGTCACCTTTGCCGCGCATAGCGTTCATAGTAAAAATATCACGTTCAATGTGAATGGGACGGTGCTGAATACAGCTCCACTCCTCCGAAGCATCCTGAATACCAAGCATCGAAATTACCTGATGGTCACCTACCCAACTACGCAAAAAGGGAAGGTCCATATGAACGCGGTGGAAGAAATATTCGCGGCTGGGAGGGCTGTTTAAATGCACGCCCGTTGGCAAAATATTTGCAGTAAGACAATCAACACCTGCATCCATCATTTTTTTCACGTTAAGACCCCAGATATAGCTTGTTTCAAAGGGGTCGGTGCAAAGAATACCAAGGCTCCAGACTTTTTTGCCGATTTTATGAACTGCATCGCAGATTTTTTTAAAAAAGCTTTCCCAGCGCCATTCGTAAAACCTTACCCACTCTGCCCTTAAATTGCCCCAGATATATTCAGCACGGGCAGCAAGAGCCTCCTTACTGTCGTCGCCCATGGTAGAAGCGACTTCATCAGGAAGATTTATTTTTGTGTGATTAAGGAACTGATCAACCATATCACAAGTATAATCAGCCTGATATAAACGGTTTGAGGGGCAGAAGCCGTCAGCAAAATGGACGCCTGCGCAATCGTAATCGCTTAAAGTCTGCACCAATTTTTCAACAAAAAAATCTTCGTAATAGGTGCCGTCTTTAAACCGTTTAAGGCACAAAATATGATATGAGTTGCCGTCCCTTTCAGTAAAGCGGATTTCAGGGTGTTCAGTTAAAAATTCTTTATGGAAGGCATCATCACAACAGATACCCATAATACCTGCGTAAAAATCAACACCGTTTTTCTTTAATTCTGCAATAAGCTGACGCAGTTTAAAGTTTGTCCAATCCTGTCTTTCCCTTTCATTATTGCGTGGAATACCGTAATAGGCACAATTATCACGGAAAAGAGTATATTCTTCCTCCATACCGCGATGGAGATTTATAAAATCAGGATGAAATAATAACGCGCAGATGCTTTCAGGTGTAAAACCAAGGTTATCAAGATACCTTTTAGCACCTCTGTCAGGGTCATTCATCTCAAAACCCAACATCTGCATCCATATATTCATGCTTTTATTATTTATCATTTTTTTAATGCTCCTTGTGCTTTTTTCGGTTTAATTATATCAAAAGCGAAACGTAAAATAAATTGCATTTTTACACATATTTATTGCATTTTTACACATTGTAGAAAAAGCACCGAAATCGGTGCTTCTGATTATTAAGGTTCTTCTATCATTAACTTTTTAATCTTTTCTATACAATCATCAATAAATGGTATCCACTCTTTTTCGTTGATAAAGGGGTTAAAATCATCGGTAATTTGTTCCGCTTTTTCACGGGTGGCATTATTCCATACGTGGTTGCCTACAAAAATTTCCACTTTTTCATTACGGACTTTATTAAGACCTTCCAAAAACTCTTCACGGCAGGTTTTGGGAAGATTATACTTTTCCAAAAACTCATTATGCATAGTGTTTGTGCCTACACCGCCGTGCATACCGCAGGCATATTCCTTACCCTTATAAAAGGCATTAAAGAAAAAGCTCATTGTGCCGGGTGTATGGCCGGGGGTTGACACGCAACGGATAGTTGTATTACCTAAAGTTATAATATCGCCATCCTTTAATAAAACGTCAGGCTCAAAGGCTTCACCGTATTCGGTACCAAGTTCCTTTGCCCAAGTTAAATCCAAAGTACCGTTGGCGTAATCGCGGTCAGCTTCACCCAAAAAAGTTTTTGCGCCCGTTAATTCAACCAATGCTTTAGTTGCGCCAAGGTGGTCGTAATGACCGTGAGAATGAATAATATACTTAATATCCTTTGGATTTAAGCCCATAAGATACATATTTTCAATTACCTGATATAAGGTCTGCGGATAACCCGTATCCAGCATAATAAGTCCTTCACCCGTATCAATAACGTGGCTTGAACCGCCTACCGCGCCAACGAAATATAAATTGTCTGCCATTTTGAAAGGCTTCATATAATCAAGCCAAGGTTTTAATAAATCCATAATAATGCTCCTTTTTATAAAATTGCTAATTGATATACTAAAGTATGAAGAGATGCCTCATCAAACTTCAAGCCTGTTTTTAAACCTTCGTCAGTTTCATAGCAAAGGTCAACTGCCTTTTTTAACTTTTTCGACGTTGTTTTATTGCAAATACCTTCAAGGCGTTTAAATATAAAATCCCTTAACCCTAAAAGCGCAATTATTTCATTACGCGGTGTTTTTTCTTCAATTAACGTTTTCACCCTTAAAAGTTGGCGATATTGCTTGGAAATGGCGCCTAAAATATATATGGGCTCTTCTTTATTCATAAGCATACCGCTTAAAAGCATTAATGACGTTTTTGCGTTTTTATCTAAAATGCAATCAATCATTTTAAATATATTGTAGTCGTTACAGGGTGTAATAACTGCCAGAATATCGTCTTTTGTAACTATCCCCTCTTTTTTATAGGAGGAAAGCTTTTCAAGCTCGGTAATAAGTGCTTCAGGCCTTGGGTCTGCATACTCCATTAAAAATTTTAATGCCGAAGCATCAATGCCTACGTTAAAACTCTTTAACGTTTTTTCAATCCAACGGGAAAGTTCAAGATCAGAAAGAGCATTAAACTCAACCACCGTATGATTGGAAAGAGCCTTGTATAACTTTTTGCGTTTATCGGGTTTCTGGCTTAAAACCACAAAAACCGTGGTATCCAGAGGATTTTTTAAGTACTCAATAAGCAAATCTTCACCGTCTGCCTTGCCCGTAGCATTTAAAAACACGCTTTCTTCAAGAACAACCATTCGTTTTTCAGATAAAAAAGGAAAGGTTTCAAGGGCAACGCATATTTCACTACCGCTTGCATTAGAAGAAAGTTGCGTAAGGTTAACGTCGCGCATATCGTCACTTATAACGGCTTTTTCAAGTTGTTTCAAGGCACTTTTCATAACGTATTGCTCTTCGCCCTGAAAGAAATATACAGGCATTATTTCGCCATTTTTTAAGGTTTTAAAAAAATCGGTATGATTCATTTAGTGACTCCTGATATCTACTCTGGAATATTCTTTGTTTTTTAGCATTTTATTTATTTCCACGCGCTCATCACCGCAAATAAACAGCGGTTGTTGAGAAAAATCAAAATAACCGTTTTCGGTTTCAAGCTTTGCAATGATTGTCATATTATTTTTTCGGGCAATATCATTTGCTTTCATATACGATGCGCCGTAGAGTTTTTCAAACTGAAGTCCCGCATCAATTGCTGTTTTAAGCAAATTCATATCTTCATAGTCAAGCAGAACCAACACGTCAACCTTGCCGACGTTTCTTTTTATATACTCCACTTGCCGCTTAATATCGCTTTTCTTTGAAAGCCCTATAACGTAATGCTTGTTATCTTCAATATGCACACAAGCGCTGTTATAAAAAGCAGGAGTATGCACTTTTACGTAATTATCATTGTAAATTGCAACGTTTATCCATAAAAACGGCACAATGATTAACAATATCCCCAAAACGCTTATCTTGAATCTGAACCGCACAAACCGCGTAAAGAATATCATCATAACCACAATAGCAACCACCGCCAGCGCAGGTATTGGTCTTAAAGTGAACGTTGGTGCCTTTGCAAGAAACTCAGTTATCTTTATGATTACCGTCATAATATGCCCTGATATATGTAAAAGCATACCCAACGGCAACCAGATTAAAGCAAGAAGGATAAATATAAAAGCAAGTATCAGATTAAAGGAGGCAACTGCCACCAGCAAAACGTTTGCCAATATGGAAATTATTGAAATTATGCCGAAATAATATATCAGCAAAGGCAAGGTAAATATTGTTGCGCCTGCGGAAATTAAAGCGGCATCCTTGATTGCATCTAATATTTTAGGTCGTATTCTCACCCTGTGACCTAACACCCAGCCAATGCCTAAACAGGCAAGAAAGGACAGTTGAAAGCCGACGTCCAATACCCTGAATGGTTCAGTTAAAAGAATTGCCGTGCCTGCAAAGCCCAGCGAATTTACAGAATCATATCTTTCGCCTGTAACGGACGATAAGTTTGCGGCAAGTGCCATTACAGATGCCCTTAAAACAGACGAGGAAAACCCCGTAAACGTGCTATAGAGAAAGACCAGTCCGCCAAGTAACAAAAGCGAAAATATGCTTCTTATTTTCAACTTATCAAGTATCAGAATAATAAGACTTAAAAATATACTTACGTGAAGTCCTGATACTGCAAGCAAATGAGATGTGCCGCAAGCGCTGAAAATTTCCCTGATATAATTCTGAATATAGCTTTTATCCCCCGTTACCATTGCATAAATAACGGAAGCACTATCCTCATTTTCCACGTTATCGAAAATAATTCCGCGGACTTGTTCTCTGAAAATTTTCATATAATAAGCAAGGCTTACGGAATCATCTGTTATTTCATATTCGTCAGGGTAAAACTTATAATCAATGCCATCTGATAAATACGACGAGTAAAATTCACCGGGATTCGTCTTTTTTTCTTTTATAGGCGAAGCATTGCCCGTTAAAGTAAGTTTATTGCCTTCCCTGATTTCTTCGTCTGTGGTCAGGTAGCAGTAAACCTTGTTTCTGCCTATTACCTTATGATTACAATTCTTTAAAATAACGGTAGCGTTTTTCTTGTCTGTTTCAACGCTTTCAACTATGCCTTCAATGGTAATATTTTTATAAAATTGCTTCTGCCCACCATATAAGTTGGCAGAGATCAGCATAATGAATGCCATAAGCAAAGTGCAAACCGCCAACGGACGATTTATAAACAAAAACGCAACACTTATAATTGCGGCAAAAAGCGCAATATACAATGCAAATGATACGTATATGCCTATAAAAGACCCTATTAACACAAAAATAAATGTGTTGAAGAAAAACCTTATTCTCATTTTTTAAAAAATCGAGTTAACGTATTCTGTAGGTAGTTTCAAAAGCTGACCATCCGTTTTAATGTATCCCGCAATGGTTGAGCGACGTTGTCCGTCCTGCAGAAGCAATGCTTTTGACGTGCCCGTGTACGAACACGCAACTGAAATAAGAGAATAAACTACTGCATATTCCTCTTTTGAAGAGGAGATTATCTTTTCGTAATAATCAAAATAATCGGTGCTTAAATTAATAATTACCGTGTTATCTTTAATCGCCACGTTTTTAATGATATTTTCGATTTTTGAAAATTCGGGGTTAATGGCAACAAGGTATTCATTTAAAAAGTTTTTAAGACCTCCACTACCCGGCATTGAAGAAACAAGCAGATTTGTTCTGACAATGTCTGTGCCCTCAATATCGGGTGTAAAAACCTGCACCACGCTTTTGATTTTGGAAAAATATCCCGATACTTTTTCTTCGATTTTTATTTTTTCATTTCCGTCGGCATCTTTTACGGTAAGTTTAAGCGTGTCAATATCGGAATACAAACTGTCGAGAGTGCTTATCAATGCACTTGCGCCAAGCCAGTCCTCTGAATAATTCCATTGGTCAGGACAAACAAGTTCAATAATAAGTTTTTCGTTTTTACCGTCGTACTGTGGCTCCCCCGAAAGCATAAAACCTGCGGGAAAAATAGCCGTACTTTCAACAAGCAAGTGAGAAACCAGTGCCGTTGCATAACCTTTTTCCCTTACCGTTATGGCGCTGACCTTGGGAATAATGTGCTTATTGGTCTCGTCAGAAACGTACATCGCACCGTAAAAAGTTTCGATGCCCGAAAATTCAGTTTCAACGTGCCTTGAATAGTGATTGTTAAGTGACTGAATCGTGCCCGTATAACGCGATAAAAGCATTATGGGGTGTTCAGGACGTTCAGGCAAGGTTATTTGCTTGCCTTCAACGGTAAGATTTACAAAAGAAACCTCGGAAAAACCGGTATAGGTGGCAACAAGTACGGAAATGCAGGCAAAAAATTGCTCTTTTGGCATCTCATTAAACTGCCACGACATATCAATATAGAGAATGTTTTGCAAAAGCATAATATTTCGGCAGGTTACACCTTGAGAAAATGGCGAAACGTAGCCTTCGGCAGTACCCGAAAGAAGTGCCCGCATTATTTCCTCATAAAAAGCATCCGTTGCCACAATAGGCTGTGAAAAAGCCAGAATATCGGTCAAATCTTCATTGGGATAATATAGCGTTACCATTTTTGTCTGCGTCTGTGGCATACTGTAAGGAAAAAGTTCAACCTTGATTTTTTCCTTTGAATACTGCACGTCCTCACCGCAGGCAGAAAGAAGCAACACGCATATAAGAAGTAATGAAATTACTATCTTTTTCATTCCTTTACCCCCAGGTAGCGCATAAGACTGTTATAGCTTATAAGCCACGACCTGCCTGAATAAACAAGTTCAAGCGGCACGTTGGAAATTTCATAACCTGCATCACCGCTACGCAGGTTAACAGATACCTGCACTATGGCTTTTTTGCCGTCCTCGGAAACGGTATAGTTATCTTCAACGGAAAATTCGTCCATCATAATATTAAGATAATTAAATTCCTGCGTCAGCTCTTCAAGCAGGGGCGCAGAATCGCCAAGATACAAATAAAGCTTATCCCACTGACGCTTTGAGTAATATAAAAGTCCCGTTTTTGCAACGTTCGACGGTGTAAGCAATAAACTTGTATTTCTTGAAAGAGGTCCTAACGGTGTTGAATCTGCCTGATTTTTTACAATACCCATTTCGTAAGAATCAGGTCTTAACGACGTGCCGTTACGCTCAATATAAAACTGCACGTAAGAGTAGTTGCCCATTTCACAAACGGTATTTACTATTGAATATATGGCAAGGCTTCTGTTAAGACGCGTTTGTTCATCGTTTGCGCCTTTAGTATCCTCATAAAAACCGTCACTTAAGGTAACTGTAAGATATTCGTTTTCGGCTTCAACTGAAACAAGCTTCGTTGCCCCTTTAAAGCAATAAGTCATTTCAGGTCGCTGACCAAAAGAATCTGTCAATAATGCAGAAATTGCATAAAATTCAGGGTATTCGTGATTTGTAGTTTCAATATTAAGCGGATAACGCAGAAGCATTGGCTCATCATAATATCTGAAATACAATGGCATAACCCACGAAGATGAAGCCGTGCTTGAATCCTGCACCGGAGGAATTGAATCGCCCAGGGTCTGATTCATATAACTTGACGTGCACCCGCAGAAAAAAACAATTATTAAGCATAATAAAAATGCCGCTGTCTTTTTCATAAAACCCCTCCTTTATCTTGTAAGGGGCAAGGATACGGTAAAGGTTGTGCCCTGCCCTTGCTCACTTTTAACTTCAATACTGCCGCCATGCTGCTCAATTATCTGTTTTACGATGGAAAGACCCAGTCCCGTACCGCCTGCCTGACGTGATCGTGCTTTATCAACACGGTAGAATCTTTCAAAAATTCTTGTAAGGTCCTCGTGTGAAATACCGATACCCTGGTCAGCAACCGTTACAACTGCATTTGAAATATTCTGCGTAAGATTAATTGACACCGTGGTGTTTTCAGGCGAATATTTTATGGCATTATCAATAATGTTGGTAAATACCTGATTAAGTCTTAATTCGTCGCCCTTTAAGACAACGTCAACGTATTCATAAGAAAGCGTAATGTGCTTATTTCTTGCAAGAGGCGAAACTGTACCGATAATGTGCTTTATCATTTCGCTTAATTCAACGTCACCGATAATAAGAGTATCCACACCTCTGTCGGTTTTAACAAGTGTTAAAAGGTCGTTGATTACAAGGGAAAGTCTGTCAACCTCGCTATTGATGTCACCCATAAATTCTTTGTAAAGTTCAATAGGTGCATCAGGTTGCGTAAGCAAAGATTCTGACAGAATTTTCATTGATGCCAAAGGTGTTTTAAGCTCGTGAGAAGCATCGGAAACAAACTGATTTCGCGCCGCATCAAGATTTTCAAGCTTTTCGGACATCATATTAAAAGCCTTTGCAAGCTCACCAAATTCCGCAATTTCTCTTTCATCAACGCGAACGGAAAAATCACCGCTACTCATTTTACCGATAGCGCGGTTGAATTTACGTATTGAAAGAGTAAGCAAAGAACTTGTGTAAAAGGTTATTAACGAAACAACTATTGCAAAAAGCGCACTGAAAATACCAAGCCAAATGGTTACGTTATTAACGTTTTCAACAATATCCTGAACAGGTGCGCAAAGTACAAGAATACCTTTTTGTTGTTCAGACGAAATTATTGCCTGTGTGTAATACGCAGACCAATATTTACCTGATGATTTATTAAGATAGTCGTTATCCTTGGTTATTGATGTTTCTGTCAGTTCTTGCTTGTGATAGCCAACGTCTGCTTCCTTTTCACCGTTTAAAACCGACTGAATTTCTTCAGAATAAGGCATAGTGCCATTAAGGGTGCAAAAGGAATCAGCCTGAACACAACCTGACGAATCAATAAAAAGCATCCTGCCGTTACCTTCGGTTGCATAAGAGGACAATACCCCGTAAATTAAATCGGGGTCCATATCCTCCATATACGGCAACAGCGCAGATGCGCAGCTTTTTAATGTAATTTTTTGTTCCTGATAGCGTGTATCAAGGAAGTACTTGCCTAAATACGTAGTTACCGAAAGAATTATTATGGCAAGTACCGCAACGATTATCGACGTATATGTAACACCAAAAATTATACTGAGTCCCGGTTTATTTTTCCGCAAAATAATACCCTACACCCCACTTGGTGTAAACATATTCAGGTTGATTCTGGTCTCCTTCGATTTTCTGGCGCAAGCGACGAATATGCACGTCAACTGTGCGGATATCACCTGAATAGTCCTTCCATATAAGCTCTAAAAGGTCCTCGCGTCTGTAAACCTTGCCCGGATTTGTTACAAGCAACAAAAGAATATCAAATTCCTTGGCGGTAAGCTCATATTTAACGCCCGAAATTGTTACCGTGCGCTTATCTTTATCCATTACAAGATTTTTTACGCGGACTTCATTGCCCGAAGTAATAATACTGCCTTCGCTTCTTTTTAAAAGATTCTTCATTCTTGCCTTTAATTCAACGGCATTAAAGGGTTTTGTCATATAGTCATCAGCGCCCTCGGTAAGACCTTCAATCTTATCCTCGTCTGCTGATTTTGCCGTAAGCATAATAATAGGAATCATTGATTCCTGACGGATTTTATGGCAAACTTCAGTACCGCTGATGCCGGGAAGCATAACGTCTAACAAAATAATATCAAAATCAGATTCTGAATACTTTTTAAGGGCTTCTTCGCCATTGTATGCACAGTCGGTTTCGTATCCGTCCTGCTCAAGATTAAATTTAAGACCTTTAACAATTAAAGGCTCGTCATCAACAATAAGAACACGTTTTGCCATAAAAATTCTCCTTTTGTATATTCTACTTAATTATACCACACCGCCCTGCTTTTTTCAA
>JAZROC010000228.1:0-2989 GCA_045648525.1 Clostridia bacterium | reverse complement strand
GATATGCTCGCAAAAATCGCAACGTTTTTCGGGGTATTTGGTTATGATGTTGAAGTTTTTGTCAAAAAGCGCAATTCTTTGTCCCGTCACCTCGTAAAAGTCTTTTATGAGTTTTTTTATTTCTTGATTATCATAATTCATTGTAAAAAATCCAATTTTATACTATAATTTATATGAATTATACTATAAATTTAAAAAAAAGTATAGTATAATTTATTTGAAAGTAGGTGAAACCTTGAAAGAATTATTTCTGAATTATTCAAAAAGCGCAAAAAAATGGGAAGATACTTTGCCTATCGGAAACGGCAGAATAGGCGTAACTGTTTTTTCGCGTGGTAAAGAAGAAATTCTTCGTCTAAATGAAGAAACGTTATGGGAAGGTTTTGCTTATGATTTTGACAATCCTGAAACAAGGGAATATTTGCCGAAACTTCAAAAACTTATTTTTGAAAAAAAGTACGTAGAAGCCCAAAAACTTGCAGGCGATAAGCACGTATGTCTTTATGGCGGAAGTAAACTTTTTAATCCGGGCGAACCTTTTGGATCGTTTCGTGGTGCAGGTGATCTTCTTTTAGAAAATGATAATGAGGTTACCGTTTTAGGAAGAACACTTGAACTTGATAAAGGAATCGTTACAACAAAAACAGATAAATTTACACGTGCTCATTTTGTTTCTTTAAATGAAAACGTTTTTGTTACGCGCATAATTGGTGAAAATTTGAATATTTCTGTACGCTTTGACCATTTGGGCGGCGACAATACGGGAAATAATGAAAATATTTTATATCGCACTGATAATGAGCGAAAAGTCTCGGGAATTGAAATTACAAAGGATTTTTCTAAAAATTTTAACAATGTTAAGGTTGAAAATAACGTAATTACCTTTTCTGAAAAACTTCTTGGTGAAGGTGCAATGAGTTGGGCGATGGAATGTCAAACAGTTACTGATGGTAAAAAGATGCCCCTTGTTGATGGTGTAAAAGTAACAAATGCAACAGAAATTATAATCTATTTGTCTCTTGCTACAAGCTACAATAATTCTTCTCCGGAAGAAACCGTTAAAGAAAACGTAAATAAAGCGAAAAATATTGGTTTTGAAAAACTTTTAAACGACCATATAACAGAATTTTCTTCAATATTTAACCGCACCGAGTTATGTCTTGAAAGCGATGAAAAATTAAAAAAACTTGATACCGACGTGCGCCTTCAGCGAATAAAGGACGGGGCAGAAGATATTGGTTTTTCTGAATTATATTTTAATTACGGCAAGTATCTTTTAATTTCATCGTCCTATAAAAAAAGCTCGTTGCCTGCAAATTTACAAGGCTTGTGGACAAAGGACAATTCGCCACCGTGGAGTGGTGATTATCACATAAATATTAATATTCAGATGAACTATTGGCCAAGCGAAATTTTAAATCTTTCTGATTGTGCTGAACCATTTTTTGAATATATTCGTTTTTTATCAATACACGGCAAAAAAACGGCAGAAATTATGTATGGATGCTCTGGGTGGGTTGCGCATCATGCTACAACACCACACGGCTTTACCTCAGCAGGCGCAAATCCGTGGTACGGAATTTTTACCTGTGCAGGTGCTTGGTGTATAACGCATTTTTATGAACACTATCGTTATACGCTTGACAAAGAATTTTTAAAAAAATATTGGGATGTTGTAAAGGGATGTATCAGTTTTTTTCTCGACTATCTTGTGCCTGATAATGAGGGATATCTTGTTATCTGCCCATCAAGCTCCCCTGAAAATGCCTTTATAGACCCGCAAACGGGCAATGAGGTTACTCTCGATAGAGGAGCAACTATGGATACTCAAATTTTGCGCGATCTTTTTACGGGTTATCTTGAATTAAAGGATATTGTTGGTGATAATGAATTTACGCAAAGTGTTGAAGATGTACTTCCCAAGCTTATGCCAACAAGAATTGGTAAAAACGGAACTGTTATGGAATGGCACGATGATTTTGAAGAGTTTGAACCGGGGCACAGGCATATTTCTCATCTTTATGGATTGTTTCCATCTGGTCAGATCAATAAAAATACACCGGAGCTTTTAGATGCATCTCACAAGACTATCGAACGCAGACTAAAATACGGTGGCGGTCATACCGGTTGGTCAAGAGCGTGGATAATAAATTTTTATGCGCGTCTTTTTGATGGTGAAAAAGCATACTTCCACTTAACTGAACTTTATAAAAAAAGCACGTTTGAAAATTTGTTTGACAATCATCCGCCATTTCAGATTGATGGTAACTTTGGCGGTTGTGCCGGTATTGCTAATATGCTTTTATATGATGGTGAAGAAACGGTGTTTCTTCCTGCACTACCAAAAACGTGGAAAAACGGTTCTTTTTCGGGATTCCGTTTAAAAGGAAACAAAATTGCTTCTTGCACTTGGCGTGACGGAGTAATTGTTGAATATAAAATAAAAAATATTTAAAGGAGATGTTTTTATGGCAAATATGAAAATCGGAATTCGTCCCGTTATTGATGGCAGATGGGGCGGGGTAAGAGAAAGCCTTGAAGTTCAGACAATGAATATGGCGAAAAATGCTGCAAAACTTATTGAGGAAAATTTAAGATATGCAGACGGCACACCCGTTCAGTGTGTTATCGGATGCACCACTATCGGTAGTGGTCAGGAAGCAGCAATGGTTCGCGATCAGTTTGCAAAAGAGAATGTTGTTGCAACTCTTTCAGTTACACCTTGTTGGTGCTACGGTTCCGAAACAATGGACCTTGACCCTACAACTATTAAGGCAATATGGGGCTTTAACGGTACCGAAAGACCCGGTGCTGTTTATCTTGCGGCTGCAATGGCGGCACACGCTCAGCGTGGTCTTCCTGCCTTTGCTATTTATGGACACGACGTACAAGACAGAACTGATATGACTATCCCTGATGACGTTAAGGAAAAAATCCTTCTTTTTGCAAAAGGTGCAGAAGTCGGATCGTAGCCATGTCGTTCTGTGGG
>JAZROC010000227.1:0-4540 GCA_045648525.1 Clostridia bacterium | reverse complement strand
TAAGACCGCTTGGCCTCCGACTTATGAGTTCCCACCATTTACCGCTCTTAAGACCGGTGTAACCGCCTTTTCCGTCGTCAACCTTGCCTTCAAAGAATTTGCGCATATAGCCTACCTGATATGCACTTGGGTAAGCAAGCGAATCACGCCACGTTGCCGCTTTCTTTTCTGCTGAAGTTATAATATCTACACCGTCGTTTGTGTCTACATCTTCATTGTAGGTGTTAAGATAACTCCACGTATCCTGACCGCCCCACGCGTAGCCGTAAACACCGCCTAAATAGGCAATCCAACCTTGTGCGCGGGCACCGAAGTTCTTCGTCCAGAGATAGCAATATCTGCCTTCATAGTTAACAACGGGTTTGCCCTGACCGTTTGCCCAAGCATCCTTTGCGAAGTTGTGGTTATTATTTTCGTTGGTAAGTGAAGGTGACCACTGCATTGCAAAGAAATCGTGCTCATCCAAATCTCTGAATGATGAGCCTGAAACACCGTTAACGGTAGTTGCGCCTTCCTGATGCGCGGTAAGAGGTCTTGAGTAAGCATCGTGCTTTGAAATATATTCTGCTACGTAATGGTAGGGGTTGTTTACATAACTCCATTTTTCGTGACCGTTGAAGTTATCGCGGTTCCAGAAGAAGTCGTTATCAACCTCCTGACCTAATGACCACATTACAGGATATGCTGAATATCTTGCAACCCAGTAACGACAAGCGCGTTCAAGCTCAACCTTAACTGAATCGGCAATATCGTACATTTCGTACTCGCCCGTTGAGTGAGTTGCAGTACCCATAACTTTATCAGAGTATCCGCCGAAATTATTGATGAAAGTAGTCATAGACGACGGATAGAAGAATGACGCGTTAACGTGCATAAGTCCTGCATCGGCAATGATTTGGAATTTTTGATCATATACTCTTAAATCGTGAATGTCTGAAAGGTCAACGCCGTTTTCAAACTTGAATACTGAACCCAAGGGTTCGGACTGAATAACCGAGAAGCCTTTATTAACTCTGTCTTCTGCGATAATTTCTACCATTTCAAGAGTTTCATTACCTAAATTCCAATGAGTATCTGCCAAGTAGAAGAAAGGCAAGCCATCGTTATAAAGGAATTGCTTAATTCCGTCCTGAACTCTGATGTGACCGCGCTTATAAAGTTCAAGGTCACCTGAATATTCAGTACACAAAAGTGTGTTGGTCTGATTATGAAGTCCCGTATTTTCAGTATCGGTACATACCGTAGTATAGGTCCATCTGCCTGCGGTGGGACACATAAAGCGAGCGCGCCAGATGTTTCCGCCATCCCAGAAGCCAGGAATATTATACGTTACGGTGCCGTTTGTAAGAATGAGGTTAACGTCAACGTCACGGTAGGGGTCTTCGTACTTTTTATCGGAAATAAGTGTAATCTCGTTGGTGGGCCACGTTTCTGCATAAGATACGCTGATAGGCTCTTCTTCCTTGATTACTGTGCCTGAAATATTGAAATCATCAATGCAGATTTCGGCAATATCAGATACCTTTATCTGATGGAAACCGAAATTCCAAGGACCTGCTACACCGAGGTCGCTTTCAAGTATTGTAACGGTTTCGGAGCAAGTGTACCATACACCGTCTTCAACGTCATTCATAGTTGAAAGACCAGCGTAATAGTTGCTACCGTGTGCCGGTGCGAAAGAGGTTTCTCCACCCGTTCTTATAATGCGTGAGAAGGGGGTTTCAATACTTTCTACGCCCTCTCTCGTGTTCACTTTAACCTTATAGGTAATGGTATATACGCCTTCCATTTTGATAAAGGGCATAATGTTTAATATAGGCGTATTATACGTAGCAGCATTTGCGCTTATAGTCGCAACAAGGAACTGATTGTCATCTACTTGTCTTAAGCTTAACGAAACTTTATCTGAGCCCATTACCGACCACTTTGTCTTTGATACTGAGCTGATGCCTTCAAAGGTACTGTTGATATTATCAATAATTCCGCTTGATGGGGGCTCGTTAAGATTATCTTCATCAGATAAATCGAAGTCAATATCAGGATCATTTACCGCTTTAATGTACGCTTTTGCTGAACGGCCGTAATTGAAAAGTGCTTTTACAATTCCGCCTACAACCTCATCTGCATACTTCGACTGAACGTATGCGTAAACGTTATAGGAAACCGTGCTTAATACTGTTTCATCCTGAACAAGCTTGATTGTAAATACCTTATCAAATTCAGTTGCCTTTAAATCAGGTGAATAGTAGGTATAAATGCCGTCAGCATAAATAAGCTGAGAACGGCTGATTTCTTCATCATTAACAAAAACCTTTACATTATCGCTAAGAATAAGCTTGAAGAAAACCTTGTTTATATTTGCAACGTGAACACCTAAAGATGTTACTCTGTTATCTTTATCAGTATTGCCAAAAATCTCTTTTACGCCCTTAGGTACTCCGAAGTCACTTTTATATTCTTTTACCCATACAGGACCGTCTGCCAGATATTCAAGTCGATATTCCTTATATTTCTGTGCTTCTGCGCCGTACTCAAGAACGTCTGCAAGAAGAACCTTAAAAGTTTCATATTGGCCAGCGCTGAAACCAAGGTCTTCCGCTGACTTATTCATCTGATGCTCGCAATAAAGACCTACGCTATAGTTTTCGTGCTTGCCTAAAAGCGAGCCGTCCTTATGGAAAAGTTCTGCATTGATGCTATCGGTCATACATTGCGGGTTAATGCCCGTGTATGAATATTTATACATTTTATACTCTTGGTCGTAAACACCGTTAACTTCAGTTACTCTGCCTGAAGATGAAGTAAAGCGCATAAAGGTATCCTTAACGTCTGCTGTTGTTGTAACGTAGTAATCAAGGGTAAGCGTTGAGCCAAGGTTAAGGATTGCACCGTTAAAATCTCCTCTTGTATATTTAAGCGAAGAGAGAATTGCATCATTGTTTGCGCCTACTGTAACCTGCTCTTTAAACTTGTTTTCCGTGCCTGCATATTCAATATTATTAAGGCTTACACAACCGTTAAAGGCGTAGTCATTAATATTTTTGAAGGATACGGGAATTAAAATATCACCGTTCAATTTTTCACAACCACAGAAAGCGTGTCTGCCAATATACGTAATGGATTTGGGTGTGTTTATCTTTTTAAGATTAAAGCATTTTTCAAAGGCACCGTCACCGATAGACGTTATTGTATCAGGTAAAACCACTTCGGTGATTTTTACTGCGTTTTTAAATGCGCCATCGCCTATTGCCGTAACAACGTAACCGCCCAAAAATTCAGGAATAGTTATTTTACCGTGAATAGTAGTATCAACGCTTGTGATTATGGCTTTTTCGTTTTCAACTTTGTATTCAAGATACTGTTCCGCCTGATCTGCAGGAATCGTCGTTGGTTTGGGTGTAGGTTTAGGAGTAACCTGCGGTACGGGTGTAGGTGTGGGATAGTTTAACGATGCGTGCTTTATGGTAACTTCGTCAATATAGTAATCAAAGACATTTTCGGCATAAGCGCCACCTGCACCGTCAAGACGGAGAACGATATCGTAAATTTTCGATGCGTTTTCGATAGAACTGTTACGAAGCTTTTTAAGCAAATTAAGCCAATCTTCAGTAACGTTAAAGGTTGCAGTAAACTTCTGCCATTGGTCTGTCATAGTGATGGAAGTGCTACCCATATAGGTTGCTGCTACGTAATTACCGTCGCCCTCAGTATATCCAAGCGTTGACCGAACCTTCGCTTTATCCATATGAAGCTTTGAGCTTAACATACAAACGAACACGCCGCTATTGCCTTCCTTTGCCTTTAAATAGAAGGTAAGAGTGTACTTACCTGCGCCACAGCCCTCATAGTTAGTTTGAGGATCGTTTATAATTGCCCCGCCTAACTCAAAGGCAACTGAACTGTATTTGTTTGTGCTGCTGGGAATAAATCTGACAGCGTTTTCGGTATCGTTAGCACCGGGTTGTATGCAACCGATTGTGCCTGCGTGGATATTTCCCCATCTTTTAAGACCGCTTTCAACATCACCATTGAAAACAGTTTTTGTAGCATTGGGATCAGCCGTTGGCGGTGCAACGTAGGTTTCTTCTCTTAAAGACTGAAGAACTTCCTTTAATGCGTCAACACGTTCTGTGTTATAAGTGTAATTTCCTTTACTATCAAGAATTACGTTACCCTCTGAATCACAGTTAAGCGTCGGGCAGAGCCAACCGCCTTCTTCGTGTTCGTTCCATGCATATGAACAGATAAGATTTGCTTCCGTCTTTGAAGCATATTTCTGCACAAGATTATAGGTTGTAGCAATATGCTCCTTCAAATCGCTCATTGTCGGAAGAAGAGAATATTTGTTTTTATAAGGCTTATCTGCATCGTTTTCAGCATTGGGGTCACCGTCAATCCAGGAAGCACCCGTTTCAATACGCGCACGGGTATCACGGCCAAATGAGAATGAAGGCACAACCTGATGGTTGTAATCTTCTGACGTTGCATTAAGCATATTTACCATTAAATTTTCAAGGGAATCAGCATACTCATCATAGGG
>JAZROC010000226.1:0-4707 GCA_045648525.1 Clostridia bacterium | reverse complement strand
TTGTCTTCCTAAGACCGCTTGGCCTCCGACTTCAAACGAATGGCAGGAATTTGTAATTGAGCAGGACATAAATATAAACGTTTATGAGCTTGAAGCAATGTATATATATCCGCAAGTTGAGGGCGCAGATGCAAATATAAATCTTGATTTTTATCTTGACGACGTTTCTTTTTATAAAGTTTCAGAAGTAATAAAGCCTGACCCCGATTACGTTGACGTTGACGAGGTGCCTAATGCAAAGACGGTCAACCTTATTCCTATGGGCGATTTTGAAACAGGCGATATTGAAGATGCTCTAACGGAAGGTAGTACGGAGTTTGAAATTGAGCCTGACTATGCCCATACGGGAGAGTACGGCTTGCTTGTAACGGGTAGAGGACATGAGTATTCATCTGTAAAATGGGATTTGATGGATGCTTTTTGGGAGAATGGTCCTGGAAAGTACAGAGCATGCTTATATATCCGTCTTAATGATGAAGTAGACGCAGGCAAAAACGTAGTGTGTGAATTTGTTATCAGATACACGTTGGCAGGAAAATCCCGCCAATATATTACCAGCGGAAGAAAAACCCTTACAATGGGCTGGCAGAAAATTTTATTGGATAAGGAACTGGATTTCGATGTTAACGAAGTAAAAGAATTATGCATTTATCCTCAAGTGCTTACAAGTGGTGTTGAAGATGCTGTTGATTTCTGCATTGATGACGTAACCTTATATAAAACCACTGAGGTTATTGCACCTACGGGAGAAAGAACAGAGGTTGAAGATATTGAGGTTGATACAAGCAAGGTGGTAAATGCCATCGACGTATCAAATGTTGAAAGAAATCCTGAACCCACAACGGTAGGAGTTATCCGTTGGGATGCGTGGTACGGTCACGACGGCATTGAAAAAAGCGTTATTTCAGAGGTTGAAAAAACTCTTTCGCCTGCTGAATTCCACTTCCGTGCACCTTTCTTTGCAGAGATAACGGAAAATGGCGGAATTATTATTCCCGAATATAATCAGGAAATCTTCGATAAAGAGATGGAATACGCAATAGAATCGGGTATTGATTACTTTGCTTTTTATTGGTATGACAATGCAATGCAAACGGCAAGAAAACTTTATCAGACAAGCAAATATAAAGGTAAAGTAAAAATGTGCATTATGTTTAACGGTGGTAACGGCAGCGCTGAGCAACATCAGGAAATGGCAAAACTTCTTAAAGAAGATTACTATATGACTGTGCTTAATGGCAGACCTTTAATGTATTATGATTGTAGTTATGAAGAAGCAAAGGTTTCAATAGCATACTATCGCGGGCTTTGTGAGCAATTAGGCATTCCCGAACCTTACGCTGTATGTCTTAAAATAAGTGCTGACAAGGCAAAAATTGCTGTTGCCGATGCTATAAGCGATTATGCAATAAGCAACAACAGTTTGAACATTCCATTCAAAACGCTGGCATCAAACGCTGAAAAAAGATGGAGTACGCATCAAAGAAGTGGTTTTCAGTACGTTCCGCTTGTAACAACGGGATACCATTTACTTCCACGATATAAAAATCAGGTTTACTGGATGACCATTGAAAATGATAAAGTTGCTGAGTACGCAACTGCAGAGGAAATAGGCCAGCATCTTACAAACGCACTTAATTATATGCAAAAGCCTGAAGTTGCTGAGAGAACGAAGGCGAACACCGTACTTATGTACGCTTGGAACGAACACGATGAGGGTGGTTGGATTTGCCCCACTTTGAAGGTCGATGAAAATGGAAATCAACTTTATGACGATAATGGCGAAAAACTTATTGATACAAGCCGAATTGAAGCGGTAAAGAAAGCTATTTCCGATTTTAAAGCCAGCTATAATACACAGAACTCACAGAATAATCAACAAAACAATCAACAAAATCAAAATGACAACGAACAGAGTGAAAGTATATTGCCTTATATAATAATCGGGGGTACAGTATTGCTTGTGGGCGTTGTTGTTGCGATTATCGTTATTACTAAAAAGAAAAAGAATAGAGCAGAGGGCTAATTTAATGGCAGACAAAGAAACAATAATAAACAACAAAAAAACCTTAGGCGTTATCAGATGGGATGCGTGGTATGGCCACGATGGTGCACCCGATAGCGTAATAACAGCAGTTGAAAAAGCGTTATCACCTGCAGAGTTTCACTTTCGCGCACCGTTTTTTGCAAAAATAACAGAAGATAACAATATGATTATTCCTGAATACACTCAAGAAATTTTTGACAGAGAAATGGAATATGCAATAGATGCAGGAATTGATTATTTCGTCTACGTGTTTTATATGAATGATATGAAAAAAGCACGTGAAATGCACCTTAAAAGTAAATATAAAAATGATGTTAAACTTGCTTTTTGTGCTCAAGGCTTTCCTGAAGAAAGAGTTAGCGAATACATAAAATATTTTAAAGACGACTGTTATATGAAAGTTGAAAACGGCAGACCGCTTATGTATTATTTCTGTGCATTTGACGTTGCAAAAAAATGTATTGAATTATTAAAAGAAGGTTGTGAAAAAGAAGGAATTCCCGTACCTTTTTCGGTTGTTTGCAATATTGGCACTCAGGATACTATCAATTCAGGAGCAGATGCAAAGGGAC
Source organism: Clostridia bacterium (assembly GCA_045648525.1). Lineage (GTDB taxonomy): Bacteria > Bacillota > Clostridia > Christensenellales > QALW01 > UMGS1322. The sequence continues at coordinate 2,088 of JAZROC010000226.1, read as the reverse complement.
AGTATGCTGTGCCAGGAAAGAAAGGTATGAGCTTCAGCTTGGTGCGTCAGGACGCTCAAAATTTATGGCAAAGTTTTAAGGAAACGGGAATGCAATACGTGCCTACCGTTTCATCGGGCTACCATACGTTGCCGAGAGTAAAAAATCCTGTTTTCTGGATAGCTTGCAGTCAGGACGGTTGGGCTGAATATGCTACCGCTAACGAAATTGCCGAGCATCTTCAAGAGGCTTATGAACATTTGGACGAAAATAACGGACAGACAAAATTAAATACGCTTTTAATGTATGCTTGGAATGAGCATGATGAGGGCGGATGGATTTGTCCTACAATCGCAGTTGACGAAGAAGGCAGACAGCTTTTTGATAAAAACGGCAATGCGTTAGTTAACCGCGAAAGAATAGATGCTATTAAACGAGTTACCTCAAAATATAAAATGTAATAACATTTTTATTATAAAAAAGGAGAAATTAAAATGAAAAAGATTTTATCAATTCTGCTCAGCGTAGCAATGATGCTTTCCGCAGTGAATATGGTTGTTTTTGCTGTTGATGGTCCTCAAAGTGAAAACTTATTACCTGCAGAAATTTCAACCTTCACTATTGAAGGCTCAACAAACCATCAATCGGCAGAAACTTTGCACGAACACCTTGTTTATATCGGCACTGCAAGTCATCTCAGTAGTAAAAACGTGCATGCCGGTGAAGATGCTTTAAGAATCGGATATGCGCAGGGGGTCAGCAGCACCAACGCATCACCTTTCTGGCTGTTGGGTTCATATATCAGAAATTATGCAACCCAGAATACTGCAGAAAAGTATGTTGTAAGCGTTTCAATCGACGTAAGGGGCGATAGAGACGGTGCAATCAATAGCGCACTTTTTACAGTTCGCAGATTTGGTGCAGATTCAAACTCAACTTATAAAGGTATTGTAGTTGGCAATTTTTCAACCGCATATACAACTGTTTCAGGTAGTTTTGAACTTACTGCAGCTGAAGCTTTAGCGGCACAAGATACGTGGTATGCACTTGGTTTTGACCAAGTTAAAAGAAATACTGCCAATGCTGCTGTATATTTTGATAACGTAACTTTAAAAATTACACCTATAGGTATACCCACACCGGAACCTACACCAGAACCCACACCTGTTCCCGAATCACCTATTGGACTTCTTCCTGTTGAAATTTCAACTTATACCCAAGGTACAGGCGTAGTTACTCACGACCACGTTGAGTATTTTAACTATTCATCACACTTATATAGTCAGGTAATCAGTGCAGATGCACTTTGCGTAAACTACAGAAGCAATGCAACAAGCACTCAGGCATCACCGTTCTGGCTTTTAGGTTCATATATTAAGAGTTTTGCAACTGAAAACAGCGGTGATACATATACCGTAAACGTTTCGATGGATGTTAAAGGAAGTGTAACGTCTGCCCGCCTTATGCTCAGAAGAAAGGGCGAAAATGTTAATGGTACAAAAATTGATTTAACAAGTGTTACGACACTTTCTTCAAGCGAATACACAACGCTTTCGGGAACCTTTGAATTAACATCAGCTGAAGCTCTTGCCGCACCAGCAGATTGCTACGCACTCTGCCTTGGCGATATCGTAAGACCTTCTGCACTGGCAGGTATTTATTTTGACAATATCGTTTTAACTATTACTGCAAATCAGAAGCCTTCCGCAACACCTATTGGTCTTTTGCCCACAGATATTTCTGTGTTTGACGTGGAGGAAAACATTGATGCAAGCGCATTACACGAAAATCTTGTATATTTGGGCACTGCAAACCATTACGGCACAAAGACTGTAAATGCACAGGAAGGTGCATTAAGAATCGGTTATCAGTCTTATTCGTCCGATTACCTTTCGCCTATGTGGCTTTTAGGCTCATATATTAAGGATTTTGCTACGGAAAATAATTCAAAAGCATATCTTGTTGAAGTTTCTATTGATGTAAAAGGAAGTATCAGCGCATCAACGCTTGCGGTAAGAAGATTTAATTCTGATGACAATACTGTTTTTGAAACGTTAACTGACGTTATAGCACTTTCTAGTGCCAATTATAGCACTCTTTCAGGTTCTT
>JAZROC010000225.1:0-8923 GCA_045648525.1 Clostridia bacterium | reverse complement strand
GTTACTGCTTTTTCGCACTTATCCAAAATTGCGTCCTCGTCCTTTTTGAAAGCGTCACGGTCAAAATAGGTATAGGGTAAAACGGGCAAGCCTGCGCCCATAAATACCGCCTTCATTAAAATTTTATCCATACCTGAAGCTGAACCTAAAACACCTGAAGACGTAAAGGGAATATCGGCAAGTTCCAAAAGACCTTGCAAAGTACCATCCTCACCGTTTAAACCGTGCATAGCAATAATTGCCGCATCAATAGGCATATATACGTTGTTTTCTTTTCCAAAAAGCTTCTTTTCAGGGTTGAAGCGGTAAAGCTGTTTAATGCGGGTGTTTGCAGGAAGATACACACGCGTAACGTCCTTATCGCCCTTATCAAAGTTTTTAAAAGCCTCAATTTTATTTAACTTCTCTCCTGAATACCAGTCACCCTCGCGGGTAATATATACGGGAACGGGATTGAATTTTGATTTATCCATATTCTGAATAAGCTGTTGAGCCGTTACGATTGATACGTCGTGTTCAACCGTCTTTCCGCCAAAAAATACTGCAATATTTAACATAATACTGTCTCCTTACTCATTAAAGTTATCGGGAAGGTCGTTTTCAAATAAAACAACGTCGCCTGCAAAAGTTATCTGTTGTAAAAGTGCCGTCGCTTCATTAAGCGAGGAAACCTGATAAACCTGACCTTTAAACTGGCCAATTCCCTCTTTGATTTTTTCAGTACGCTTTTTGCCTACTAAAATAGCAACGTCAGCATTTTCCCTTATTTTTTCGCCAAGGGCAAAATGATATTTATCCTGATCCTTGCCAAGTTCAACAAAACCCGGTGTTACAATAATTCTTCTGCCGGTAAAAGCACCTAAAACGTCAAGCGCCGCAGAAGCACCATTTGGCGAAGAATTAAATGCGTCGTCAATTATGGTTACGGGTTTTTGGTTAACGATCTGCAATCTGTGTTCAACCGGCTGAATTTTGGAAATACCGCGCTGTACCTCTTCAAGAGAAAGTCCCATCTCAAGAGCCATTGCCGAAGCAACTAAAATATTCGAAATATTGTGTTTGCCTAAAAGCTTTGTAACACACTCAATTTTCTCGCCCTTATAGCACAGTGTAAAGGCACTGCCCGAACAACCTACCGAAACGTTTTCGGCTTTTACTTCGTCGCTTTCTTCAAAGCCTGCGCTGATTTTTCTGTTTTTCGTCTTTTCATAAAGCTCTTTAATATGCTCGTTTGTTGAAGCGAAAACTGCAATGCCGTCTTGAGGCAAAGCTTCAATCAATTCAAACTTTCCCTTTTTAACGCCTTCGATTGAACCGAAGGTATCAAGATGCTGGGGACCGATTGAAGTTATCAACGCATTGTGCGGATGAACGAAATCGCATATTTCCTTAATATCACCGATGTGCCTTGAGCCCATTTCGCAGATAAAAACTTCATCATCAGGCTGAAGCCTTTCCCTTATAACGCGAACAACACCCATTGTGGTATTGTAACTTGAAGGCGGTGTAAGGCAGGCAAACTTTTCGCTTAAAATGGTAGACAAAATAAATTTTGTGCTTGTTTTGCCGTAACTGCCCGTTATTGCAACTATTTTTAAATCTTTTCTTGACTGAAGAATTTTTTTGGCATCGTTAACGTACCACGCGCCAATGCTTTTTTCAACGGGAATCATTATAAGCGAAGCAACAAGCACCAGTACTGAAACCAACATAGGCGTTAAAAGCATTAAGGGAAAAAGATATACTTTTCCGAAAACACCGATGATTGCATTTATAATCAGACATACAACAAAAAGACAAAAATAAAGTCTTTTAATTCTTGCGGTAAACACCAACGGCTTTTTTGCAGGTTGCGGTTTAAACAAGAATTTTGGATTTTTAATTCTCGCAAACAGATGGGGTAAATATTGTGAAACGAAATACCCCTCAAGCTGAAGCATATGTATATAATATTTTGCTAAAAAAAGCACTAAAGCAGAAATTACAACTGCAATGGCTATTCCTAAAAATTCCATTGTTTACTCCTTAAAAAACGTCCTTATAATACTAACGGTCCTTGGTAATTCCTCTAAAAACGCATAATGGGTTCTGTTAAGATACACAACCTTTGCGCAGTCAGGAATTTTCTTTTCCATAATTTCAGCCATATACAAAGGCGTTGCCGTATCGTTTTCGCCCCACACTAAAAACGTAGGCGCCTGAATTTTATCTAAAAGATAAGTTAAATCTTCATTTACTATGTTTGAAAAGGTGGCTTTCATAGTATCGGAAAGTTTTTTATAATCCTCCGAACCTTTGTTTTTCTTCCATTCCTCAAATTTTTTGGGATTAAAGGTTTTTAAGAAAAATTTGCCCGTTTTGTACGTGTAAACTTTTAAATAATACTTGAAATCTCTCTTATTTCTGATACCTGCCGCACCGCAAAGCACCATTCTTTTAATTCTGTTGCTTCTTGATGCGATGATTATGGAAAGCCTGCACCCGAAGGAATGCCCGATAAAGTATGCAGACTTAATATTAAGTAAATCAAGAGTTTTTTCAACTATATCGGCATAATCGTAAACGGTAATAGGTGACGTAGGCTCGCTTGAAAGACCGTGACCGGGTAAATCGATAAGCGTTACACGGTAAGAATCGGTAAGCGTATTTTTAAGCCTTTCAAGCAAAGTTATATCGTAACCCCAGCCGTGAAGAATAACGATATCCTTACCTGTGCCTTCCGTTACGTAATTTATTTTATAATTATCAACGTCAATTAACAAGATAAATCCTCCAACCACATTATAAAAGCGTCTTCACCGTCACCGTAATATCCCGGGCGCACACCTGCGCTTTTAAATCCCATTTTTTCATAGAGTTTTAATGCGTTAACATTTGAAACGCGCACTTCAAGAGTCATTGCAACAATTTCAAGGTCCTTTGCTTCTTCAATAAGTTCTTCCATCAGCCTTTTGCCATAACCTTGTTTTCTAAAACTTTCCTTAACCGCCACGTTGGTTACGTGGGCTTCATCAAAGATTTTACGGAAGCCACCGTAGGCAACAACCTCTCCGCCAACGGTTATAACCTTGTAAAAAGCACGTTCGTTATAAACTTCGCTTAAATAAGCATCTTTTGACCAAGGACTTTTAAACGATGCTTTTTCAATTATGTCAATTTCATCAAGAAAATTTTCATTAAGATTGTGAATTTCTGTTTTCATATTCCCTCTCAGCCTGAGGCTTACGTAAATATATGGCATCAAGTGCCGCGGCAGAAACAAGTTTGCCTTCCTCCGCCTGCATTTTTGCAATATAAAGTGCCGAAGACGCCCTTAAATATGTATGCTGTGGCTTTGTAAAAAGTGCATTTTCGCCCATTGCATTTTCAATAATTTCACGAAAAACGTAAATACCGTCGCCTGTGAAAACGCACTTTTTGTCCTTTACAAACTCAATTACGTCTTCTATGGGGCAAACGTCATAATCCCTTGTAAGCACACCGTTTTTATAAACTGCCGTGTAAACCTGACCGCGCCGAGCGTCCATTATAGGACAAACGTATTCATAATCGGAATTAAGACTTAAACAATCAAGAGCATTAATCCTTGCACAAGGTTTGTTCATGCTTTGCGCAAGACCTTTAATTGCACAGACACCTATTCTCACACCTGTAAATGAGCCCGGTCCTGCAACGCATGCAAATACGTCAATTTCCTCAATATCCATTTTTACGCTTTTAAGCGCATCTTCAATTAACGGCAGAACTGACTTTGAATGTACAAGCCCACAGGAAAGTACTTTTTCAGAAATCACAACACCGTCGCGCATAATGGCAGAAGATGCATATACACTTGAAGTATCTATTGCAAGAATGTTCATAAACTTTCACCTAATAAGTTATTATCATCAATGATGGTTGCTTTTCTTGAATTTTCGTCAATTTTTTCGATATGCACCGAAATTTTATGTTTAGGAAAGTCCGTTAACCTTTCACTCCATTCAACTGCGCAAACGGCATTTTCATCAAAAAAGAAATCATCAAAACCTGAATCGTAGCAATCGTCTTCAGTAATGCGGTACAAATCAAAATGATATAACTCTTTTTTGCCGAAATACTGGCACATTATGGTGTAAGTAGGGCTGACTATCCTTTCCTTAACCTCAAGCCCCTTTGCAAGACCTTTTACAAAAACCGTCTTGCCTGCACCTAAATCACCCGAAAGCGCAATAAAAGCACCTTTTATTAAATTTTTACTAATTTTCTCGCCCAAGGCAATAGTATCTGCCTCGGAATATAAATTAAAACAATATTTCATAGTTATATATTATATTATATAATTCAAGTTTTTGCAATAAAAATATGCAAAACAAAATGAGCTCGTCTGTAAAATCTCACAAAAAAACAAAAAAATCTCACAAAATGCCATTGAAAGCAAGAAAAAAATAATATATAATATTTTTGTATCATCAATGACGAAAGGAGATTTTATATGCACGTATATGACACTCTTATTATCGGCTCAGGCTATTCTTCAATGGGCTATGCGCTGAAAAATGAAAACTGCATCATCATAGAAGCAACCCAATGTTGTGATGCCAATTTTTTCCTGCCCCTGAAAAACTTTTCTTATAAAAATTATACTCCCGTCACCGACCTTGGCAAAAATCTTGAAGCGTTATTTAATAAATACGAATTATTCAAAGACGGTTTTATGTGCACCAACGCTCTTGAGACCGTTTTCTGCGAATTTATATCTGATAAAAACGTAAACGTTCTGCTTAAATGCAGAGTAGTAAAAATAAAAAAGCTTGACGGTTATTATGAAGTCACCACCATATCTTCAGAAGGTTTAAGCACCGTTTATGCCAAAAACGTATTTGACTCAACTCCTTCAAAGGATGCAAAAAAATATCTCACCGTTTTGTGTATGGGCGAAACCATTGATTCTGATATTGAAATTTTATCAAAAGTCTTTGAAGGAAGCACCTTCGAAAAGGCTTTTTACGATGACCGTTTCGTAATGTATCTTCCAAAAAATGATACTTGCGACCTTAACGAAACGTTAAATTACGTTCACGATTTATGGCTTACTTCAGGCGCAAAATCAAAGATACTTTACGTTTCTCCCGTTTTTGCAAAAAAAGACGAAACAGTTCTTTTCCCCAAAGACTCTGCTTTTTCAAATCCCATAGAAGCCTTTGAAGCAGGTATTTTCTTTCAGGGAGGTAAAATATGAAGCTTTACACCTTAAAAGACAATAATCTTGAGATAACAGAAGCCTTTCCCGATTTTTCCGTAAAATGCGATATTCTCTGCGTAGGCGCAGGCGCCGCAGGTGTTTTCGCCGCTAACAGCGCCGCAAAAGAAGGCAATAACGTTATTTTGCTTGAATATACCTCTTGCATAGGCGGTATGCACGTGCGCGGAAACATTTGTTGCTATTATTACGGTGACGAGGGCGGAAGCTACCAAAAAATAGACGAAAAATGCAATCGTGACGTCTTTCTTGCAGGTGATCAGCAACCTGAAACAAGGCAGGTTTTACACTATAAAGAGTTGAAAAAAAACGGTGTAAAAATTCTGTGCGACCACACTCCTATAGGCGTTTATATGGAAGATAACCGCGTTGTCGGAATTGAAGTTTTATCCGAAAACGGAATTTTCTCCATAGGCGCAAAAATGGTTATCGATTCAACAAGTGACGGTCATCTTATAAGAATGTGCCCCGTTAAAAAATTCTACGGCAGAAAACTCGACGGTAAAACCGTTCCTTTCACGATAAGACCGCAATATTTCAGCAACCGTTGTTTTATGAGCATCAACGATGACAGCGGTTACGTAAATCAGTACGATAAATATGATTTTTCGCAAAAAGTAATTCTTGCCCACGCAAAAAACGCAGAATATATTGACAAAGGCGAATTTATTGGTTTAGCCACTATTGCAGGTGTTCGCGAAGGTCTTTTTTTCGAGGGCGAAGAAATTATAAGATTGGAAGATATCCTCTTTTGTACTCCCTACGAAAAAACGTTATTTTACGCCTATTCGGATATTGATAAGCATGGTCACGATATGGCTCTTGACGAAGAAATTTTCCAAAACTGGCTCGTTATAAGCAACCTTTCTACCGTGACCGCATCTATCAGCGTGCCTATGGGTTGTATCGTTCCTAAAAACCTCAAGGGCATCGTTACGGCAGGCAGATGTATAAGTGCCGATTCCTATTCCCTGAGCAGTATCAGAATGAACAGAGATATGTTCAGAATGGGCGAATGTGTCGGTGTTGCCGCATCAATGGCAGTAAAAAACAACTGTGATTTTCTTGAAATCGACTACGATGAATATTTAGTTAAGGTTAAAGCGCTTGGTTGCTTTAAAAGTGACAAGGAAAGAAAATTCGGCTTTGCAAACGGTGCTCGTAACGCAGAAGTTCCATACGCGCCCGTAGAGTTTTCAGTAGATAAAAATCTTCATTTACTTGAAACCTCGACACCCGGTGTTGCAATCTGGTCTTGCTTTGTTTCAGAAGATAAATTAAGCGATGCCGAAAAAATACACAAAAAACTCCTTTTGGCAAAAACAAATTTAGAAAAATACAACTGTGCCATCGCATTAGGAATAATAAAAGACACCCGCGCGCTTTTAACACTTCGCGAAATCGTTGAAAACCGTGACGCTTTCCGTTTTACCGACTGTCGCCGTTCAAATCAGCTTCGCACGTCTATCGCCATATGTCTTTTAGGAAGAATGGGCGAAGAAAGTGATATTCCATTGCTTGAAAGCATTGTTTTTGACGATAGCGAATTTGAAAAACAAATGTACAGAGAAGAAGAAACCGAACAGCACAACCCCGTGTACTTTGACGTTTTCACTTATGCCGTAATGTCACTTATAAAACTTACCAAAGCCTATAAAAAAGACCTTTCCTTGCTTCATAATAAGCTTGAAAAGCTCTTTGAAAACGACAAAATTTTAAAGAGAGTCACGTCATATCCTTACGGTCATCCGCTTTTTATGGAAATTTATGATTTCCAGAAACAAGCATTAAAAATTACTGAATAAAGGAGGGGGGTTCCCTCTTTTTTTCGTACTATAAAAAATCCTTCTTGCATAGAATATACAAAAAGGAGGATTTTTCCGATGAACGAACTTATAAACCAGCAAAACAAAGCCAGTATGCGCACAAACGTTAATATTGAAAACCGTGAAAGAATAAGCGTAACGGGAGTTAAAAGAGTTGACAGTTTTGACGAAGGCGAGGTTTCTGCCCGACTTGAAAGTGCGCAGGTTTCGGTTTACGGTCAGGGTCTGCACATTTCCAGACTTGATTTGGATAACGGCATTTTAATCGTTGACGGTTTTATTTGCGGAATTGAGTATTCCGATTCTGACACAAAAAGCGGTTTTTTATCCCGCATTTTTAAATAATGCTTTTCATATCCACACGGCAGGCGCCGTTGTTTGCAGTATTCATTTGTGTGGGCATAGTTTTAGGCATTATTTACGATATTTTTTATGTTTTTCGCCTTAAACGCAAGGGAATTATTATACACGTTTCCGATATAATTTTTTCGGTTGCATTTTTTGTTTTAACCGCCCTTACGACACTTCTTTTTAACAGTGGAAAATTGGAATTTTATTTCTTTTTCGGCATTTTTCTCGGTTTTTGTGCAGAGCGCGCAAGTTTAGGAAAATTTATTAAAATTTCTATAGACTTTTTTTCAAAAATCTTATATAATCTATATATACGTTTTAAAAATACTTCATTTTATAAGCGTATGCTGAAATAGTTTTTGAAAGGGGTGCTTTCCGTTGGCAAAAAAGAAGAAATCGAAAAAAGCATTACGTCTTTTACTTACAACGCTTTCTGTTATCTTTTTAGGTTCTTTTTGCTACGTGTACATAAATCAGGAAATCGTGCTTAACAAGCAGGAAAAACAAATTGAGCGTATGCAAACGGAAAATGCAAAACTGGAGGAAGCCTACCAGCAAATGCTCAAGCAGGTTGAAGATAAAAATACGTTAGAGTATATCGATAAATATATGCGTTCCCACTTTGGTATGGTGCAGGAAGGCGAAACTCGCATAGATATTGAAATAGAAGGTAACAATGGTTAAAGCAGTTATTGATATCGGAACAAACTCCACCCGCTTATACGTGGCGGAAGTTGAAAAAAACCAACAAACACAGATTTTAAAAATGCTTTCAACAACAAGGCTTGGTGAAGGTATTCTGTCATCTGACAAAATGCAGGAAATCCCTATGGAACGTACAAGTAATGCCGTAAGGGATTTTGTTAATATCGCCAAAGAAAAAGGCGCGGAAGAAATCTATATTTACGCAACTGCCGTTGTACGCGAAAGTTCAAATAAAGACGTTTTTTCTAAAATGATTTTTGAAAAAACAGGCATCAGGCTTGATATTATCCCCGGTGAATTAGAGGGTGAAATTGCCTTTATCGGTGCATCGCAGAATTTCCCGTCACCTGCCGTTATTGATATTGGCGGTGGTTCAACGGAAGTGGTTTTAAAGGAAAACGGAAAATTAAATGCTCTTTCTTTAAAAACGGGCGGTGTAAGACTGAAAGAACAGTTTATGACTGAATCGGGAATTATAAACGTTTCTCCCGTAAAGGAGTTTTTGCTTAAAAATTATATTCCCGAATATGAAAAGCAACTTAATCTTTCTTCAGTTAAAACTCTTATCGGTGTAAGCGGTACACCGACCACTCTTATTTCATTAAGTATGGGGCTTAAAGCCTATACCCCCGAAAAAATTCAAAACGGCATTTTAACAAAAGATACCCTTGATAACGAATTACAAAAACTTGCTTTAATGACAAGCGAAGAAAGAAAAATATATTCAGGTGATTATGCGTCCAGAGCCGATATAATCGTCTTTGGCGGTTGCATTTTATCTTCCTTTATGGAGTATTACGGT
>JAZROC010000224.1:0-2842 GCA_045648525.1 Clostridia bacterium | reverse complement strand
TAAACAATTGATAACAACCTTAAAGCATATGGGGATTATGCCCTTACGGTATTTTTCAAGGGTGGGTGGTTGGGTTATCTTTGTATATTTTGGAGAATTTATGTAATTTGCTTGTGTAATTTGGAAATATATGATATAATTTTAAAAGATATAAATACTTAAAAAACAAGGAGTTTATTATATTATGAAAAATATTTTTAAAAAATTAGGATATGCATATATTAGAAAAATTAAAAAATGGATGTTCTGTCCTGCTTGCGATGACAAACTATATGTTAGTGAAGACGGAAAAACGTGGAAATGCAGAAAATGTGATTACGAGTTATCAGTAAAAGAGTTCGAGGATGATTATGTTTTTTGGTTTTGCGATACTTGCGGCACTTTCTTAAACAATCAATCAAAGTTTAATATAAATGAAACCAATCACGTATGCGAAAAGTGCGGGTTTAATAATGATATAACTCCTGCAAATATAGAGGGTTAAAATGGATTTTTTATTAAAACAAACATTAAACAAATTAGGAAGCTCACCAACAAATATTGTTGATAATCAAAAAAAGATATATTCACAATTCCCTGTTCCAAAGGAACATAAGATTTTATGGGCTGATGTGAAATTCGGTCGCAGAGTGTCTGGGTTGGTATTAACCAATATAGGATGCTTTATTAAGGCTGATAGCGAAACTGTAAAAGAATATAACAAAGGCAAAGAGAATAAGAAAGAACACGTAAAATCTATCTTTCATTATATAAAATGGGAATTTTTTAGTATTGATGATTTTGAGTTTAGAAAAATAGATGGTAATACTGCTATCTACTTTAATAATGTACAAGTATTGCAGTCTCTGCAATCAAAGAAATTCTTTGATACATATAGTGAAACGTATAAAGATATTGTTAAAGAGGCAACGGTATCTGCTGAAAACGTCTTTGCTGACCTTGAATCTGTTGTTCCAATGAATTTTGCTGCCGTTAATAACAAAACAGGTCATGGCGAAATGGCTGAAGAGGCTCTAACATTACTTGATAAGTTGTCTGGTAAGGATGCGGAAGTTATTGGTCGTACAAATATTAAAGATGGTGCAGACCGTCTTGTTAATAATATTGAAATTCAGACTAAATATTATTCGACAGGTAAAGGTTGCGTAAATGCTTGTTTTGATAAGGCAACGGGTTCTTTTAGATATATAAACAAATCAGGTAAACCAATGCTGATTGAAGTTCCAAAAGATAAGTATGCAGAGGCTATAAATGAATTTAGAAATAAGATATTAGAAGGAAAAGTACCAGGAGTAACAAATCCCAATGATGCCTCGAAATATATCAAAGCAGGAAAACTCACATACAAACAGGCATTAAATTTATGTAAGCCTGGAACGATTGAATCATTATCTTATGACGCTGCTACTGGTGCTATAAATTGTTCATTTGCGTTTGGTATTACGTTTTTATCAACATTCATAATCAGTTATAGACAAACGGGAGACAGAAAAGAAGCAATGGATGCGGCGTTTGCTGCAGGTATTCAAGTGTTCGGATTGAGTTTCATTACGCATATTTTAACACAACAAGTTGCGCGTACTACCTTGACAAAGCAGTTGATACCTTTAAGTACCTATATCGTGGAAACTATGGGGTATAAGACAACACAAGCCATAGTTAATGCAATACGTTCAATGGCAGGAAAATCTGCAATATCAGGTGCGGCAGCAGCAAAACAATTAGCAAAGATACTAAGGAGTAATGTAGTAACCTCTGCAATTACTTTTATTGTATTTTCTGTTCCAGATACATACAACCTATTTAACAAAAAAATATCAACTGCACAGTATACAAAAAATATGCTTTCTCTTATTGGAACAATGGTATCAGCAGGCGGTGGTACATTGGCAACATCTTTGGCTGCTGCAAAAATTGGTGCTGCTGCAGGCACAACAATATCACCAGGAGTTGGTACGGCAATAGGAATTGCAGGTGGCTTGGCAGGTGGTTTAATAGGTGGTAGCGTAATTAAGGTTGCAGGTGATGCTGTAAGAGAAGATGATACAGTTATTCTGTCAAGATTGTTCAATGGTGTGGTTGTTAATATGGTATATGAGTATATGCTTTCAGAGAGTGAACTTGATACCATAATTGAAAAGTTTGATAATTTGAAGCCTAAAGAGTTCAAAATGTTATTTAAGAGTGTTCAATCGTCAGATAATCAGGAAAAGATAATTGAAGATTTTATCAGAAAATATTTTGAAGAGATTATTAGAAGAAGACCTAAAATTCCAGAGCCAACACCAAACGACTTAATAGAACTTATTAGCGAATTTGAAGAAAAATAATATTTTATTTTCAGCAACGGCGTATATAAATGCAGTTGCTGAAATTTTTTCTCTCATGGGCGTTGACTATAGTATTTAATGGAGGTATAATATATATAAGTAAGTTATATGGTTATATGATTTGCTTGATTTTATGGTATAGAGTGCAACGGCACGGCTTGAATTATTATTAAGTTGGTGGCGGTGGCGGTGGTTTTCTTTAGCAGGTGCTAAAGATATTAAATAATGAATAGAGCAATAGCCAGTATTGGCTTTATGTGTCGTTACATTTGGTAACGACACTTTTTTTGTGCAGAAATATTTTTATAAGGGGGTAACGGTTATGTTACATAGTGATTATTTTAATGGTATTTGGAAAAAGAACAAGGGTGTTAAGGACGTTAGGTTTAAATTTGCATCGGTAGCGGTGTTTGTCAGAAGGGTACTTGATAAAATGGGGTTATTTAGTTGTGCTGATGTTGAAAAAGATATTACCTGTGCAATGAAACAAGACTTTGATGAGTTTGATATTA
>JAZROC010000223.1:0-2224 GCA_045648525.1 Clostridia bacterium | reverse complement strand
AACGTCATAATCAGGGAACTCCTTTGCCGCCAAGGGCGATGCTGAATATACTGATGCGCCTGCTTCAGAAACCACCATATATGAAAGGTCGGTATCCTTTAATTCTGACAAAATATCTGCAACGAGAACTTCTGTTTCATGGCTTGCAGTACCGTTGCCGATAGCAATAATATCAACGCTATGCTTTTTAATAAGTGATTTTAAATATTCCTTTGCCTTTTCCTTATCGTGATTAGGAAGTGTTGCGTAAATTACGCCCGTAACAAGTACCTTTCCCGTTTCATCAACAACGGCAACCTTACAACCCGTTCTGTAGCCGGGGTCAAGACCTAATGCAGTTTTACCTTTAATGGGCGGTACCATTAAAAGCTGACGCAAATTTACACCGAAAACTTTAATGGCAGATTCAGTTGCCTTTTCGGTAAGCTCTGAACGGATATCACGCTCAATAGCAGGGAAAATAAGACGTTTATATGCGTCTTCTGCCGCTTCAAGCACTTGCTTTGAGCAAAGATTTTCGCTTGTTATATGTATATTTTTAATGATTGTCATTGCCTTTTCTTCATTAAAGTCAATGGAAACCTTTAAAAATTCTTCTTTTTCGCCACGATTTACCGCTAAAATTCTGTGACCTGCAAGCTTGGTTACGGGCTCGGAAAATTCCTTATACATTTCATAAACGCCCATATCCTCTTTATCACCTTTTGCTATCAAATCACTGTTATGATAGCAAACGTAGCGGAGACGCTTTCTTGTTTCGGCATCATCGGAAATTTTTTCGGCAATAATATCTCTTGCGCCCTGAAGCGCTTCTTCAATATCGTTAACGCCCTTTTCTGCATCAATGAAATTTTCTGCTTCTTTGTAGGGGTCAAGGTCTGTCTGAAGATAGATTTTTTCTGCCAAAGGCTCAAGTCCCTTTTCCTTTGCAACGCTTGCGCGTGTTTTTCTTTTGGGTCTGAAAGGACGATAGATATCTTCAATTTCCGTTAAAGTTACGGCATTTTTTAATGCCTCGGTAATTTCTTCTGTTAAATTGCCCTGCTTATCAATTGCTTCCATTACCTTTGCGCGCATTTCTTCCAATTTGCGCAAAAATTCAAGACGGTCAGCAAACTCACGTAAAATCTGATCATCAAGAGAACCCGTTTTTTCCTTACGGTATCTTGCAATAAAGGGTATTGTATTGCCCTCGTCAATCAGCGCGATAACGTTTTCTGCCTGCCAAGTCTGAATTTTAAATTCTTCTGCTAATTTTATTGCTTCCATTTTTATCTCCTATTTCTTCATTTGACCTGATAAAAAGATCTATAAATCATATTTTACCACACTTTGAAACAAAAATCAATGAATGTTATTATTGTTTTTTAAATAAAAATATGATATAATTCTTTTCGAGGTGTTTTTTATGATAAAAAAGAGAAATGATTTATTTGGTGAATTTTTGACAAAAAAATTTAATGAGAGATTTTTTGAAAGTTATTACTGTTCAACAAAAGAAGAAGCCGCAAAAAAAGCGCTTTCTTTAATTAATACAGGTGATACTGTTTCTTGGGGCGGTAGTCAGAGTATTTTTCAATGCGGGCTCATTGACGAAATAAAAAAAGGCAATTTTACCGTAATCGACCGCGCTCAAGCAAAGAATCCTGAAGAAAAAGAAGAGCTTATGCGCAAGGCTTTCTTCGTTGATACTTATCTTATGAGCGCAAACGCAGTATCGGAAACGGGTGAGCTTGTAAACGTTGACGGAAACGGCAATCGCGTTGCGGCACTTTCTTACGGACCTAAGCAGGTTATAGTAATTGTCAGCCTTAATAAAGTTGCGCCTGACCTTGACAGCGCAATAAAGCGCGCACGAAGCGTTGCGGCGCCTACAAATGCACAAAGATTCGGTCTTGATACGCCCTGTGCAAAAACGGGCAAATGCTTTAACTGCATTTCTCCTGACTGCATATGCGCAGACATCGTAATTACAAGAATTTCAAGACCTAAGCAAAGGATAAAAATCGTTTTCTGCGGTGAGGAATTGGGATATTGAGCTTTTTAAACTGCCTTTTTGCGCTTTTCGCTTTTTTGGGCGCCATTGATAAAATTTTAAACAACAGATTTGGGTTGGGTAAGGAATTTGAAAAGGGTTTTATGCTTTTAGGTCCTATGGCACTTACAATGATAGGCGCTCTTTCTCTTTCCCCCGTAATTGCAAAACTTGAAGTCGGATCGTAGC
>JAZROC010000222.1:0-2952 GCA_045648525.1 Clostridia bacterium | reverse complement strand
GTGCCTGCTTTTAAAGTGATTTCTTCGTTTTCCATATATTCGTATTTAACTGCCTGAAGTGAACTGCGGTTGCCTGATGAAACTTTTATTACGCCTTCTTTTTCATTAAATGCACCGATTATAAAGGGAAGAGAGTCTTTGTCAAAATATTGCTTAACTAATTGAAGAGTATAAGTTTCTTCCAAAAAACCCGTTTCTGAATTTTTTGCGTATTTCTTTGTTTTTAAAATACCGGCGTTAATTTCGTGGTCGTGCTCAAAGGTAAATTTGGTATAATATGAATCGTCTGCCGTAATATAAAATTCCTCTTCAACGTAGTCAGGCACGCCCATATTATCGGTAAAATTAATCTGAGAGAGGGTAGTCATAATCTGTTTGCCCTCAAGGTAATTTTCGCCTTCTTTGTTGTTATTCCACGGCTCGTCCACCTTTGAAGTAATAATAAGCTGACCGTTTTCTTCTTTAACGGTGTAAGCGTTGGTGTATTTTAACTCCTTTGTAGAACCTTCTGCCGTTATTTTATAAGAAGCCTCATAATTTTTCGGCACCGTGTCTTTGTTTACCGTTACGTTATCAACGCTACCGCAACCGCAAAGGGAAAGAAGCAAAAATGCTGACGTTACTCCAATCAAACCTTTAAATTTCATATTAAACCTCATAAAATTTATTTTTATATATTATATCACTCATTTTGAAATATGGAAAGAAAAAGTTTTGTGATAATCACTTGCAAAATTTTCGTTGTTATAATATAATATACTTGAAAAAATATGGCTTATGCCGTTTACGGAGGTAAATTGATGAAACCCATCGAATTAAAAACAGTCAATGCAATAAGAATCCTTTCTGCAGAAGGCGTACAGAAAGCTAACAGCGGTCACCCAGGTCTTCCTATGGGCTCAGCACCTTGAGCCTATGCACTTTGGGCAAAACACCTTAAGTTCAATCCTGAAAACGTTGATTTTGCCGACAGGGACAGATTCGTCCTTTCAGCAGGTCACGGATCAATGCTTTTGTATTCACTTATGCACCTTTTCGGATATCCTCTTTCAATGGACGATATTAAGGATTTTCGTCAGTGGGGAAGTAAAACTCCCGGTCACCCCGAATACGGTCATACAAAGGGTGTTGAAACCTCAACCGGTCCTTTAGGTCAGGGCTTCGCAAACGCAGTTGGTATGGCTATTGCCGAAAAGCACCTTGCAGCAAAGTTCAATAAGGACGATTTAAAGCTCGTTGACCACTATACTTACGTTCTTGTTGGTGACGGTTGTCTTCAGGAAGGTATTCAGTACGAAGCCGCATCACTTGCAGGCACGTTAAAGCTTGGCAAACTTATCTGCATTTACGATAAAAATAACATCACCATCGAAGGTGACATCAATACCGCATTCTCCGAAAACGTTGGTGCCCGCCACGAGGCAATGGGTTGGCACGTAATAAGTATTGAAGACGGCACAGATACCGATGCCGTAGCTGATGCAATCGCTGAAGCTAAAAAGGTTGAAGATAAGCCTTCAATCATCATCTGCCGTACAGAAATCGGCTTTGGTTGTCCTGCAAAACAGGGTAAGGCTTCCGCACACGGTGAGCCTTTAGGCGAAGAAAATCTTAAAGCCGCAAAGGAAACTTTAGGTTGGGAATACGCTCCCTTTGAAATCCCTGCTGACGTTTACGAGCATACAATGGCTATTGCCGCACAGGGCAAAACCTATGAAGAAAACTGGAACAAGACCGTTGAAGCATACAAGGCAAAATATCCTGAACTTTACAAGGAATATGAAAAGTGGATGTCAAGGGAATTCCCCGTTGACCTTGTAAACGACGAAGATTTCTGGAAGTTCGATGAAAAGCCTGATGCAACACGTTCATCATCAGGTATCGTGCTTAACCGCCTTAACAAAATGTTACCCAACTTCTTTGGCGGTAGTGCTGACCTTGGTCCTTCAAATAAATCAGAGCTTAAGGGCGAAGCCTTCTTCAGTGCAGAAACTCCTGAAGGAAGCAATATGCATTTTGGTATCCGTGAGCACGCAATGGCTGCTATCGTTAACGGTTTGTATCTCCACGGCGGTGTAACACCCTTCTGCGCAACCTTCTTCGTGTTTACTGATTATATGAAGAACGCAATGCGTATGGCAGCATTAATGAAGCTTCCCGTAACTTACGTTTTAACTCACGATTCAATCGGTGTTGGCGAAGACGGACCTACTCACGAACCCATTGAACAGCTTATCGCACTTCGTTCAATCCCCGGTATGACAGTTGTTCGTCCTGCCGATGCTAAAGAAACGGCTGCAGCATACACCATCGCTATGAATAATGATGGTCCTACTGCTATCGTATTAACAAGACAGAACCTTCCTTACTATGCAAACAGCGGAAAGGATGCTTTAAAGGGCGCATATATTTTAGCCGATTCCGAAAAAGCAACTCCCGACGTTATCTTAATGGCATCAGGTAGTGAAGTTGAGCAGGCAATGGGCGCAAAAGAGCTTCTTAAGAAAGAAAATATTGATGCCCGCGTAGTTTCAATGCCTTCAATAGAAATCTTTGAAAAGCAGTCAGAAGAATATAAGGAAAGCGTTCTTCCCAAAAACGTTCGCGCACGTGTTGCAGTTGAAGCAGGCTCAGCATACAGCTGGTATAAGTACGTTGGCTTAGATGGCGCAACAGTATGTATCGACCACTTTGGCGCATCAGCTCCTGCAAAGGTTTTATTTGAAAAATTCGGTTTCACCGCTGAAAATGTAAAAGAAACCGCTAAAAAGGTTTTAGGTAAATAATGAAAATAAGGAACCGAAATCGGTTCCTTATTTATTTTATTCCTTATTTATTTTCTTTTCGTTTTTCAATAAGTATGGGCGGTATAAATAAAATCGCTTCAAGTATAATTACGGCAGATAATAAAATTAAAAGATACACTATCCAATGCCATACTTCCGTTAATTG
>JAZROC010000221.1:0-4463 GCA_045648525.1 Clostridia bacterium | reverse complement strand
TATGACTTTGCTAACCGTTTCCGTACAGGTGAAGTTCCGATAGGTATTGCAAGTTACAGCCAGTATTCACAGCTTGCTGTTTTCGCACCTGAAATTCAGGGCCTTTGGGAGTTCTCACTTGTTCCCGGTACAGTTCAGAAGGATGCTGACGGTAACGTTATTTATGATGAAAACGGTGAACCCGTTGTTGACCATTCATGTGCAAGTACAACATCAGGTTGTGTAATGCTTTCTATTGATTCAACAACAGAAGAAGGCAGAAACAGAATTGCACGTGCTTGGGAATTTATGAAGTGGTGGACAGGCGAAGATGCACAGTATCGTTTCGGTACTGAAATCGAAAGTTTGCTCGGTGCTGCTGCTCGTTATCAGACTGCAAACCTTAAGGCTATGGCAAGACTTCCTTGGGATAAACAGTCAATGACTATGATTCAGACTCAGTGGAAACACTGTAAAGCAATTCCTCAGGTTCCTGGTGGTTACTATACCGCACGTAACATTGAGTTTGCTTGGAAAGAAGTTATCAACAACGCTGGTGCTGACCCCAACACAACGTTTGTTGAATACGTAAGTAAAATCGACCGAGAAATCGATCGTAAGCGCGAAGAGTTCAAACATAAGATTGAACAAATGACAGGAAAGGCGGTAGGATAATGGCTAACAGCGCAACAAAAGCTAAGAATAAAGCATTCTTTAAAGACTGGCTTAAGTATCAGTTTAAAGAAATGCGCAAAAACGGTAGCTTATATTTATTCATGCTTCCTTACCTTTTGGTATTTGCAACTTTTACAATTCTCCCCGTTATCGTTGCAATGTATTTCTCATTTACGTACTTTAACGTACTTGAGCCTCCACAGTGGACTGGTTTTGATAACTACGTTCGTCTTTTTACTGCTGACGATTTGTTTATGACAGCATTTAAGAACACATTGTTCTTTGCAGTTGTTATCGGTCCCGGCGGTTATATAATGTCATTGTTCTTTGCCTGGCTTATCAACGAGCTTGGCAGAAGAACAAGAGCAGTTATGACTCTTTTCTACTATGCACCTTCACTTGCAAGCGTTTATCCCGTATGGAAGATTATCTTCTCATCTGACCAGTATGGTCTTCTTAACGGCTTCCTTATGAACACGGGTATCACACTTACAAATATTAAATGGCTTGAAAACGTAAATTATATCGTACCGTGCTGTTTGATAGTTATTTTGTGGTCATCACTTGGTACCAGCTTCCTTACCTTTATCGCAGGTCTTCAGAACGTTGACCGTACGCTTTACGAAGCAGGTGCTATCGACGGTGTTAAGAACAGATGGCAGGAACTTTGGTATATTACCTTACCTTATATGAAGCCCCAGCTTATGTTCGGTGCCGTTATGAGTATTTCAGGTGCTTTCTCAGTAGGTGCCGCAATCACTCAGCTTGTTGGTTATCCTTCACAGGACTATGTAGCTCATACACTTATACATCACCTTGAAGACTATGCAAACCAAAGAATGGAACTTGGTTACGCTTGTGCTATAGCAGTGCTTCTGTTCTTGTTACAGATTGTTGCAAATAAGGTGATTGCAAAAATGCTTTCGAAGGTGGGTGAGTAATTTATGGCAAAGAAAGTTAACCGTTCGGGTGCAGGTAACTTCATCGGTATTTTATTCCTTTGCGTAGTTGCTTGCTTCATGGTACTTCCTATGGTTTATGCAGTTGGTAACTCATTCAAACCTATGGACGAATTATTTAAATTCCCGCCTACGTTATTACCTAACAGATGGGTTACAACAAACTATACTGATTTGTTCGTTTTAATGGGAAATTCATGGGTACCTTTTTCAAGATACTTCTTTAATACGTTGTTTATCACTTCAGTTGGTACCTTTGGTCAGATAGTATTTTGTTCATTATGTGCATATCCTCTTGCTATGTACACTTTCCCCGGAAGTAAGTTCTGTTCTAATATGATTAAAACAGCTCTTATGTTTAACGGAACAGTTCTTTGGTTGCCTCTTTTCATTATCAAGGCAAACCTTGGTATGATTGATACTTATTGGGCAATTATCGTTCCAACCTTTGGCGCTCCTATGGGTATGTATCTTATGCGTCAGTTTATGTCACAGATTCCCAGGTCACTTGTTGAAGCTGCTCGTATCGACGGTGCAGGAAGCTTCAAGATTTTCTGGTCAATCGTTATGCCTCAGGTTAAATCTGCATGGCTTACACTTATGATTTTCTCAGTACAGGGACTTTGGAACTTAGGTGCATCGGTATTTATTCAGAGCGAATCATTAAAAACTCTGCCTTATGCACTTCAACAGATTGTTTCAACAGGTATTGCTCGTCAGGGTGTTGCTAACGCAGTTACAGTTATTATGATGGCAGTTCCGATTACAACATTCATTATTTCACAGAGTAATATTATTGAAACGATGGCAACATCAGGTATGAAGGATTAAGGAGGTAACCAAAATGATGAAATTTAAAAAATCAGCATCTCTGGTACTTGCCGTTATTCTTTCTTTGATGTTTGCGGTTACGGCTTTTGCAGCCCCGTATCAGAACTATACAATTACTGAAAGTGGTGTATATCCTGACCCTCAGGCATATACACCCGAACAGATAATAAACAGTGTAACAATAGGTCTTGAAAACCTTGAAGGCAAGGCATTTAAAGAGCCTCAGGACCTTACTCAGTATGATGGTAAAGGCTATATTCTCGTATCAGACACAGGAAATAATCGTGTTGTTGTTCTTGATACAGATATGCGCACCGTTAAACAGATAATTTCTTCTTTTGAAAAAGATGGAAAGGTTGAAACCTTTAATTCACCCAATGGTTTGTTCATTCACGAAAAAACTGATTTGCTTTTTGTTTGCGATACAGAAAATAAACGTATCGTAAGCTTCAAATATAATGAAGAAGTTGACCAGTTCGTTTTTGAACGTACCTATGATGACCCCGACCTTTCAAGGTATTTTACTGATGACGTTGTTGTTGAAGAAAATACAGACGTTACAACTGACGCCGCAACAGATGTTACAGGTGAAACAGTTACAGGCGAAACGGTAACCGATGAAACAGTAACTGATGAAACAGTAACTGATGAAACAACAGACGTTGTTGAAAATGAAGAAGATGCACAGGAACCAAGCGAAGACGAAATCGAAATTGATAATAGTAGTTCTACCGGTTCAGCATCATCAAATACTCAAATCACCTATAAACCTTTAAAGGTTGTTGTTGATAATGCAATGCGTATGTTCGTTGTTTCAAGAGACTGCTATCAGGGTCTTGTTGAATTAAACGATAACGGCGAATTTACAAAATTCTTTGGTTCAACAAAAACAAAACAGTCACTTTCATCACTTTTGAATCGTTTGTTTACCGCAGAAGCAAAAGATAAGCTTCAGCAGAACATTTCTACTGAATACAGTAACGTAACAATTGATGAACAAGGCTTCATTTATGGTACTATTTCACAGCTTAAGCTTGCAGACCTTATTGCTCACTTTGATGCTGCCACAGCTTCAGAAATCGGTGCAGCTTTAAGAAAACTTAATGCCGCAGGTGCTGACGTTCTTAAGAGAACGGGTATTACTCCTCCTTCAGGAGATATGGGTGACGGAATAAACAGATCATCATATTCATACCTTTGTGACGTTACAGTTTCCGAAAATGGTCTTACAAGCGTGCTTGACTCACAAAAGGGTCGCGTGTTTACCTATACAAATACCGGTGAACTTTTATACGTTTTCGGTTCTTTAGGACAGACACAGAATACTGTAGGTGAGAAGAACACTTCTTCAAGCCGTCAGGAGCAGGTTGGTTATACAGAAGGTACAAACCTTACACCTGTTGCAATTGAGCTTCTTACTGATGATGAAACAATCATTATTCTTGACTCAACCGGTGCACAGATTACTTCATATAAACCTACTGAATACGGTTTAGTTCTCCGTGAAGCAGTTAACAGCCATGAAGAACGTCGCTATGAAGATGCTGAAAAGGCATGGAACAAAATTCTTGGTATGTCATCAAACTCAGCGCTTGCATACAAAGGTATCGGCAGAGTTTATTATCTTTGGGCAGCTGAAACTGAGGTAATTAACAACGATACAACAGCACAGAGAGAAACTTTCCTTAAAGCTGCTGATTACTTTATGAAAGGTTATTCGCAGGACGATTACGGAAAGGCATATTACAAATACAGAGACCTTGTTCTTGAAAAGGCAATGCCCTTCATTATGTGGGCAATAATCATTATAACAGTTGTAACGCTTGTCTATGGCTGGTATAAGAAATTCAAGAAATTTATTGAAACAGGAGGAAGAAATTTATAATGGAAAAGCTTAAAAACTTTGGAAAAGATCTTAAATATGCTTTCCACGTTATTACACATCCTCTTGACGGTTTTTGGGATTTGAAGCATGAAAAGCGGGGAAGAGGATACATTGCAGTTTTGTTCCTTGTGTTG
>JAZROC010000220.1:0-8028 GCA_045648525.1 Clostridia bacterium | reverse complement strand
CTACTGACGTGGCTATAATTGAAACGGAATATTTTTCGCAATTTAAAAGGTGTAAAGCCTTTTTCATGCGGTAACTTATAATGTATTGCGATGGAGACATCCCCGTATCTTTTTTAAAAACGTTTGCAAAATAACTTCTGTCAAGATTTAACTGTTCAGCAATGCTTTTAACGGAAATATCGTGCATATACTGGGTTTTTATAATGTCGATGGCGCGCTTTGTATAGCTGGAGTTATTGTTTTCAGAAAAATACTTGGATAACACCCTGAAAACTTCCCAGGTTTTTATAATGGCAAGGGAAGTATCTTCAGGTGAAAAATCATTAAAGGTGTCTTCAAAAATTTCCTGTAAATCCTTATCTTCAATAACGTAAGGAATGTTGTTAAGGCCGGGTATATCGGCATTAAAGGAAACCCACGCGTAAGTCCACGGGTCGTCCTTATCTGCAGTATATTTTGTAATTTCGTCAGGCTTAATCAAAAATGCCTGCCCTGCAGATATTTCGTAAGTTTTATTGTTTACGGTATAAGTGCCTTTTCCCGAAATAACGTAATGCAGAAGCCAATAAAGCCTTACCGCAGGACCGAAAGAATGTTCGCTTGGGCAACTATGAACGCCAAAGTCCAAAGGCAAGATACTCAGATATTTATCTTCCTGAATATTACAATGTCTGAACATAGGTTATACCTCAAAAATATAAATCATCCCATTATACGTTATATATTATAACACAAGTATTACGTATTTGGCAACAAAAAAAGAAGGCTGAAAACCTTCTTTTAAACATATTTTTCGAGATTAACGTAGGTTCTTCCTTTTTTTGAAAAACCGCCCGTTGAAGAAAAAATAAATCTGCCGAAACCGCGCACGGAAATTACGTCCTTTTCCTTGGGAATATGACTTATATTCTCAATTAATTTGCCGTTTACGAAAACTTTTTTCGCGGAAAAAATTTCAACTACCTGACTGCGCGAAAGATTATAAATTCCCGCAATCAAACAGTCAAGGCGCAGGGAAGAAACGGGAAGCGAAATGCTTTCCGTTGAAAAAAGCTCACCCTCGGGCACTTTTTCGATTGTCTGTGCAACCGTTACCGTGTGCTTTACCTTCGTTAAATTTTCTGAAATGTAATCGGAAAGCTTTTCCATAACGAAAACGTAGGCACAGTTGTCTTTTACGATTATATCACCCAAAAACTTGCGCTCAATGCCTAAATTCATAAGGGCGCCTAAAAAATCGCGGTGAGTAAGTTCATCGGCAAATTTTTTTAGTTTAGGTTGAATTTTAATGGCGACAATGGGGAAATCTTCTTCATAACCAAAGTCGTCAGGCGCGCCAAAACGGGCAACCACTCTTTCACAACCTGTGGCACCGCCGAATAACGTAAAACCGCACAGTTCGCGCTCAATGCTTTTTAGGGCACTTTGCTCGTCCAAACTTAAAAATTCGGTAAAGGTGAATCTGAAATTTTTGTCGGATTTTTCCGAAAGGTCTTTTAAATGATTTAAAAATATAGTATCCATATTTTACTGTTCATCAAGCTTCTTGTTTATTATATCGTCGCGGAGATTTTTGTGCCTGATGTAGTCAAGCTCCGAGGTTTCTCCCTTTAATGCGCGCTCTTCTTCGGTTTCATAATTGCCGGTTAAGTGCATATTTAAGCCACGTTCAAATTCGTCGGCTCTTTTGTTAAGCTGGTCGCGGGCACGCTCTCTGGCTTCTTCTTTTTCTTTTAAGTTGCGGGCATATTCTTCCCAATAAGCACGGGCTTCCTCGTCCTGATCTTCGCGGGCTCTGTTGCGGGCATATTCATCAATTTTATCAAGACGTTTGCGTAAATCTTCGCCTCGCGGATCATTTTTTTCAGAAAGTTCAGAGGCATACTTAATTACGTCGGAACGGTTGAAGCCAAGGCTATAGTGGGGATTATAACTATCGTATATGCTCTTGCCTGCGTAGGTGTAAAGAACGTAATATTTAAGTTCCTCACTGTAATTAATACCTACTGTGCCGTATTGGTAAGCCTTTTTCTCACAAGCGCTGTTGGAAAAAACGTAGTTGCTGGTGTATAACATATATAAGTTATAATAGCATTGACCCATATGCCAGGTGTTGTCGGTAAGTTTAGCATTTTCAATTTCCTTTAACAGAAAATCTTCTTCATAACTAAACATAATTTTTGCATTTTTGTCGCTTTTGTAATCCACACTCCAAAAACCTAATATAAAATTATAGTTTTCAGGAATTTGAGGGTTTTTTATGTGCTTTCTGCACAAAGCATAGGCTGAAAAAATATCTGCTTCCGAGGGGGTTTTGTCAAGTAGGCTGTCAATGTATCGACGGAAAGGCTCGTCTTTTTGAGTGTTGTCGGGCGCGTAGAATTTTGTAAGCCACGACGAAGTATCATTTAATAAAGCGCAAAGTTTTTTTATATCGTTTTCACCGTAAACGGAACAGATTATTGCCAGAGCCAAACGACTGTCGTAATTGTGAAATTCTGAAGGAAGCTCCTTGTTCATTTGGGCTAAAAAGTTTACAGAATCAGAGCCGTCAAGGGAATACTCACATTCCTTAAGAATGGGCAGAAGTTTTTTCTGAACCTTATTTTCGTCCTTTTGAATACCTGAACCGCCCACCCAAAGACTTAAAACAATGGTCAGTACGATTACTAACACCACGTATAAAACGGGCGGTAACCAATAAAGAGCGTATAAGAGAAAGGTGTCGGGGAAAAAGAACTCTTCAAACCATTTCCATACGGGTACCGTTGTTTTAAAAAGTAATACACCGCCTGAAATAAAAATAATAAGTGAAAGAAGCAGACTGAAACAACCGGAAGAATCCGATTTTTTCATTTCGGGCAGAAGTATGGATTTTTCAATGGAATCAAGCTTTTCCTGATACTTTTGGGAAAGTGCCTTTTTTAAGTTTACAGTTTCATCAAGATAGCGTCGGTCAGCTAACTTAACATAGGTAGGCTGTGTGCTTGTAAACTGTGTAGTTGAGGAATATTCCAAAGCGTTTTTGTCCTGCTTTTTTTGAAAATCTGCCATAAAGGTAAGATATTTTAATTCAAGTTTATGGGCAAGAGTAGGCTTTTTATTCTGATTAAGCTTATTAAACCAATAAAGAGCAGTAACAAACTCATCCTGATTAATTGCGCAATTGAATATTTTGCGCATATTCTTTTCACAACGATCTTTTTCGTAGTTGTCCAATGCGCAGAAAAGTTCAAACTTTGGATTTTTGTACTTTTTCGATATTTCATCAACGCGCTGTGCATCGGATAATTTATAAAAATCTTTTTCAATATCTTCAGAAGAATTGCTTATAAGATACAAGGTATCCTTATCAACGTATTTTTTTATAAATTCAAGAGTTTCTGATTTCATTTGGGTCTCCTTTTGTTACTATAGAGAAAATATAATTGTCGTTTATCTGATTTATGATACTATAGCCTTCAATATGCAAGGCGTTATCTTTTACTACGTTTAATTTTGTCATTCCTTTTAAGCCTTCGCCCGTAAGTTTTAAAAAGGCTTCCTTAACCGTCCATATAAGAAAAAAATCGGTATCTGATTTTATAAATTCCTGCTCGTCTTTTGAAAAAAATCTTGTTATAAGCCGTTTGTTATAGGGTTTTATAAGCTCCATATCAACACCGATTTCGCTATCGGAAACACCTACAAGCACAAAGTCGCCTGAATGGCTTATACTGATTGGCGAAACTTTTGTGTACGGCTTGCCGTTTTCGTAATAAAGAACGTCAACACCTAATTGATCTTTTATAATTTCCTTTGCGCGCGCTGAAGGCAAGGCAGATTTTTCAATAAAATATTTCATTTCATCACCTGCAAATATATTACAATAAACATATAAAAAAGTCAATATAACATTGACTTTTTGAAAATTAAGATATACAATAAAAATATGAAATTTACGGAGGCGCATATGAAAATAATTCAACAGACAAATATGAATTCAAAACAGATGATGGGCTATGCCGTTCAGGCTTCAACGGGCGAAGTCCTTTATATAGACGGCGGATTTTCAGGCAACGGAGATGAAGTAAAAAGAATTATCAATAAGTTAGGCGGTCACGTTGATTTGTGGCTTATAACTCACCCTCATTGCGACCACCACAACGCAATTATGGAAGTTTTGGAAAATCCTGAAAATATAACCTATGATAAAATTGGCGCATCACAAGTGGATGATGACTGGGCAGGCTTGGAAAAAATTCGTGATGCGGAAGAAGTGCATCAATGGAATGATTTTGCCAAAAAGAATCTTGACGAAAGATATTTCGATATTAAAATAGGTCAGGTTTTTCAACTTGGCAGTATGAAAATTGAAGTGCTTGCCGAAAAAAATCCTGAAATTACTGATAACCCAATAAATAATCAATCGGCAGTTTTCAGAATAACCGAGGACGATTTTACCTTCCTTGTTTTAGGCGATTTGGGCATTGAAGCAGGGGAAAAACTGATGAACACGGGCGTAGATTTAAGGGCAGACGCGGTGCAGATGGCACACCACGGTCAACAAGGTGTAACGGAAGAATTTTATCAAAAAGTTCAACCGAAATACTGTTTCTGGGCAACACCTGACTGGCTTTGGTATAATTACAATTATTTAGGTGATGGCGAAGCCTTTAAGGGCCCCTTCAAAACACAGGAAACGGCTGAATGGATGAAAAAAATGAACACCGTAAATATTCTTAATTTCGAGCATACCGTCGTTTTTGACAGCGTTACAAAAGAAGTGGAAAATTTCTAAAAAGAAAGGAAGGCAAAAACCTTCCTTTTGCTTTTTATAACTCTCAAATTGTTTTATAAGATATTTTCCCATTTCCACCATATATTTTGCGGAATTATTGTTTCTTGTTGTATTTGTTTAAAATCTCTACATACATAGGAATATTTAATAATTCACTGCGTCTACCGCTGTTAGCATTCAGACGGTAGTTTATATTCCATCGAAGGATATCGTCTGTTATAAATGAGGGACGTCTTGCATCGTACAATGGTTTGTTTATAGACATACATTCTGTCAACAACGTTATAGCCAGTAAATTTTTATCCATAACTTTAATTATATCTTTGTTGCTCCCACCACGATAAATCAAGTCATTTTCCATTCTCCCAAGAAAAGATTTTGCAAGAACGATAAAAAAAGGTTCTTTAGTTTCATTGAATTGTTTGATTAGCAGATCACCATAAGTCAATGCTTTGATAGCTTTTTCTTCTAAAGAAAGTTTAGTGTTAAAAAATAGTGTTCTGCCAAGCTTATCTGCGGCAAAATCGGCAAGTGCATACATATTCTTTTGAACATAATAGTAGTATTCATTTGTATCTTTTGCAAATAGTTGTTCGATTTTTTGCGCACTTGTGCTATACCAATCTGTGAATTTTGTGTTGTAGATTTCTAAAGCATCATCTGTTTTGCCTTCTGCGTGGAGAATTTTTGCACGCATATTCCACGCATTGAGTCGGATAGTTTCTTCGGAACAACCTTCGAGAATTTTATTGCAAATTGCCAAAAACTCTTCTTTGTGCTCTAAAAGAATATTTGGATCGTTATCTGCCATATCACCACCGATATTCCACATATAATAGTGCATAATCCAATAATCGTTGGGATAATCGTGATATGCTTTAACTATAATATCTTTGGCTTTGTTATAATCTTTATCCCAATATTTTCTGTATTCAAAAATTATTTCATCTATTTCAGATTGAACCTTTTCTTTGTTATATCCCATCAGTTCATCCAAAGTAACGTCGAAGTAGTAAGCAAGAGGTTGCAATAGTGTAATATCGGGAAAGGTATCGCCGCGTTCCCATTTGCTGACGGCAGCACAAGAAACGTTCATAGCTTCAGAAAGCTGCTCCTGCGTTATGTCTTTTGAAATGCGCAACTGCTTAATGTTTTTACCTATATTTATTTCCATAACAATATCTCCCATAAAAAAGTAAGCTGACGTCTGCTTCTATATATATTATATCAAAATTCTTTCAAGTGTACAGATAGTTATAGGAAATACTGTTTTAACTGTAGGTTAAGTTTTGTGAGTATCTGTTTATAAAAACCATCCCCTTGTGTTGTGAAAAAATTAAGGAAGCGATTTTTTCGCTTCCTTTTTGCTTACTTCTTAAGCTGTTCAAACTGTCTGATAAGACATCTGCCCATTTCCACCATATATTTTGCAGTTGGCATAAGCATTTCGTCAGGCATACGAAGCAGTGTGTTGTCGGCTTCAAAGGTTAATTCACCATCGTAATTAATTTCAGCAAGGGCTTCCATAACCTTTTCCCATTCAATACCACCACAGGTGTAGGGCAGGCGGTGAAGGTCAATGTTATAGCCCGTATCATGCACGTGAAGAGCCTTTAAATCACTACCTAAAACCTTAATGATATTGGGAATATCCTCATTAACAAGGAAAGCGTGACCAACGTCAAGACAACCTTTTAAGTAGGGGCTGTTTATCATTGTAATATATTCTTTAAATTCTTCAGGCGAAGCGCAGGTTGAATGGGAGATTATTTTGTTTTCGTCATACTGCCACATATTTTCGGTGCAAACGCAGATGCCGAAATCCTTTGCATAGGGGATAAGTGAGTTATAAAACTCAAAGTTTATTTCCTTTAATTTTTCAGGGTTTCCCTTTTCGGCATAGGTAAGGTGCTGTTTGGGGTGAACTACGATATTACGCACACCTGTAATGGCGCAAAATTCCATTGAACGAATAATCTGTTCAAAAATTTCCTTGTTATATTCAATAAACTCATCGGGCTTGCTTGATGGGAATGGCGCATGAGCCTGATTGAAATATACACCGTTATCCTCGGCAATTTTTCTTAATTTTTTTGCATAATTTTTGTATTCTGCCGTATTTTTTTCGGTGGGCGCATCCTTATATGTCATATCGAAGCAGGAAAGGTCAATGGCATCGTATCCTGCTTTTGCAAGTAATTCAATGGCTTTTTCTTCACCGAATTTTTTGGTAAATACGTCGGTTTGCGTTGAAAGCTTCATAATAAAATACCTCGAAAGTTGTTTTTTTCTATTATACAACTATCGAGGTACAAAGTCAATATTTAAAGTTCGCAAACGTCAAGACGTTTTCTGTGCATCCACTTGCCGTTGGTGAAATCGGGCATTGCTTGTGGCGCACCGCCTTGCGCAATGGACATTTCCGATAAAACGCCTACCGCCTGCCATACGGCTGAATCGTAAACGTCAATGACCATTTCCGTTTTGTTTATTACGGCATCAGAGAATGATTTATAGCAGAACCAGTCCATTCCGCCGTGACCTGCTTTTAAAATTTCGGGAGTAACGTCTTTCCAGATTTTCGGTAAAAACTCGTCGTGATATTTTTCAGCGTTGTTTAAATTTTTACTTAAATATTCGGGCATTGACCAGTATTCAGTTTCACCGTCAACAAAAACGGCATTAAAATCCTGATGATAGCTTGCTTTTGTACCGCGCACCGTAAACTGACGGCTATAGGTGCGGGGCAGGGAAGTATCAAGGCAAAGGCGAATGGTTTCACCGTTGGCACAAGTTAAAATGGTATCAACGATATCGCCCTGCTTGAATATGGTGTTTTTCATTTCTTCAGTTGCATCGGGGCGGGTTTTAATATACTCCATTAACCCTGCCGACTTTGATGCAAAAGAGGAAACGGTTAAAATGCGGTTACCTCTGTTAATATCAAGAAGTTTTGCAATAGGTCCTAAATCGTGGGTGGGGTAGTTGTCAAGACAACGGTTTTTATAGTTGTCAAAACGGTAATGACGGTTAACGTGACCGTAGGTGGCTTCCTCTCTTATATCGTGACCGTAGGCGCCTGAACAATGGACGATTTCACCAAAGAAATTTTTTCGTGCCATAGCCGTTGCCAAAAGCTCTTCCTTGTTAAAGCAACAGTTTTCCATAAGCATATAGGGCGTGCCCGTTCTTTCTTGAGTGCGCACTAAATTAAAGCAGTTTTCCAAGGAATATTCACTTCCTACCTC
>JAZROC010000219.1:0-11212 GCA_045648525.1 Clostridia bacterium | reverse complement strand
GGTAACCATAGGCACGTGACGCTCATTGAAACCCACTTTGGGAATTGAGGTATATTCATAAAAAGTTCTGAACAATTCAGGCTCGGCAACGTCCTGAAGCATATAGCTATATTCGTTTTCCGAAAGCCTGTTATTCTTATCAATTTTAAGCATTAATTAACTCCTTCTGCAAAAGCCTTGATACGTGCAAGCCCTTTTTCGATAATCTCCATACTTGTTGCATATGAAAGTCTTATGTAATGGTCAAGACCGAAAGGTCCGCCGGGAACAACTGCCGTCATTGTTTCATCAAGAAGAATTTCGGCAAAATCCATTGAGCCGTTAATTTTCTTGCCGTTATAGCTTTTACCTAAAATATCCTTAATGCAAACCATTACGTAGAATGCGCCCTTTGGTGTCTGTGCGCTTAAGCCGTTGATTTCGTTAACCGCTTTAACCATAAACTTTCTGCGCTTATCAAATTCGTTAAGCATTTTTTCGTAATCAGGATTTTCGTTTTCGATGGCGGCAAGTGTAGCATACTGTGTAATTGTGTTGGGGTTGCCCGTTGCGTGACTCTGATAGCTTGCAATCATTTTGGCAATCTTCTTGTTACTTACAGAATAGCCCATTCTCCAGCCTGTCATAGCATATGCCTTTGACATACCGTTAATTAAAATTGTTCTTTCGCGCATATCCTCATCAATTTGCATAACTGAAAAATGCTTTGCGCCATCATAAAGAAGACAATCGTAAATTTCATCGGAAACAACCATTAAATCGTGTTTTTTAGTAATTTCTGCAATTTTTCTGATATCGTCTTCAGCTAAAACCGCGCCTGATGGGTTTGAAGGTGTATTTAATATAATAGCGCAGGTTTTGTCGGTGATAGCACTGTTCAATGCATCGAAATCAATAGCGAAGCCTTTTTCTTCAATGGTATTTACGAAAACGGGTACGCCCCCTGCCATTTTAACAAGTTCAGGATAGCTTACCCAGTAGGGTGCGAAAATGATAACCTCGTCGCCCTCGTTAACGATAGCCTGAAGGGCGTTAAAAAGTGCCTGCTTTGCGCCTGTTGAAATAACAACCTGATCAAATTCGCAGTCAATACCGAGATTTCTTTTTGTTAAACCGCAAACAGCCTTTCTTAATTCAGGAATACCTGCTGCGGCAGTATATTTTGTTTTGCCTTCTGTTAAAGCCTTAACTGCGGCATCAATAATATATTGTGGGGTCTGAAAATCAGGCTCACCTGCACCGAAGGAAACAACGTCTTTGCCTTCAGCCTTCATCTGTTTTGCCTTTGCATCAATCTGAAGTGTTACAGAGCCCTGTATTTTTTGGCATTTTTCACTTAATCTCATCTTTTTTCTCCTTTTTTTCTGCCTTTTTTTCAGCAATTTCAACAGAGCGTTTTACAAGCCCTGAAATTATAGCAATAATGGGTGCACCAAGAATCATACCGGGAACACCAAGCATAGCACCAAATACCGCAATACCTGCAAGCACGAGAATTGGTGAAACCTCTAACGCGTCACTTGTAAGCAAGGGTGTTAAAACGTTACCTTCAATCTGCTGTACTACAAGCATAAAGATACATACGCCGATAAGCGTTGACGTTTCCCCTGAAGCAAGTGCAAGAAGCACCACGGGCACTGCACCGATAAAGGGACCAACGTAAGGAATAAGATTTGTAACGGCTATCACAAGTGCCAAAAGCAACGAGTAGGGTAAGCCGAACAACAAAAATCCGAAATAACTTATAATACCTATGCCGAGGCTGGTAACAAGCCTTACGACGATATATTTTTCCAAAATAATGTCACAATCGTGCAGGAAAATGCAGGTTTCATCATACTTTTCAGGCTCGGTCACAAGACGCAAACAACGTTTGAGTGTAAGTTTGATTTTGTCGTAGCCGTGAAGAAGCATAAAACTTGCAACAAGGTAGAGCACAAAGTCAAATACAAAGTTTGCAGTTTTTGAAATTATGCCTGTAAGTCCCGTTACAACGTTTGTTGCACCGTTTGAAATAAAGGATATTACCTGTCCTCCGAAAGAGGTTGCCGCTTCGATAATCTTATCGCCTGTTTCCTTGTCAAGTTTTTGAGAAAGGTCGTTAACCGTTTCTTTAACAAAATTAACGCAAATAGTAACGAAGGCAGGCAGGTTTTCAATGACATCGGAAATATTGTTAATAATACCCGGTATCATAAAGCCGATTAATAAACCGACAAGACCTAAAAAGACAATCAGCACAAGAAAGCTTGCCACAACGTGCTGCCACTTATAAGCCCTCTTTTTTGTAAACAGTTTAAAGAAGTTTTCAACCCAGATAACAGGATGCCTTAAAAGATACGCAGTGATAAACGCAAGCAGGAAAGGCGTTAAAGCCTTAATGCCTGCCGCAAGGGAAGGAACAATC
The DNA here is from genome assembly GCA_045648525.1 of Clostridia bacterium. Taxonomy (GTDB): domain Bacteria; phylum Bacillota; class Clostridia; order Christensenellales; family QALW01; genus UMGS1322. The sequence continues at coordinate 8,805 of JAZROC010000219.1, read as the reverse complement.
GCACTTGTTACGTGCCAAACGATAATGGCAGTAAAAACAAGAGCAACCACAACCCAGAATCTTTTTTCCGTTTTCATAAAATCAACCCTTTTTTAATTCTGACGACTGTTTATTTTTGCCGCGCGGTATCTTAACGTGGGGTCAAGTATTTTTTTACGTATTCTTATGTTGTTGGGAGTAATTTCAGCAAGCTCATCTTCGCCAAGATATTCAAGAGCCTGCTCTAAACTCATACGCTTGGGCGGTACAAGATGAAGTGCATCATCACTACCTGCCGAACGTGAGTTTGTCATATTCTTTCTTTTGCAAACGTTAACCTCGATATCTTCAGGACGTGAGCTTTCGCCAACAATCATACCTGAATATACCTGCTCGCCTGCGCCAAGGAAAAGTGTTCCTCTTTCCTGCGCATTGAAAAGACCGTAAGTAATTGTTTCGCCCGTTTCAAAAGCGATTAATGAGCCGTTCTTTCTGCCGGGCATTTCGCCTTTATAGGGTGCATAGCCTTCAAAAACAGAGTTCATAACGCCTTCGCCGTGGGTATCGGTCAAAAAGCTTGAACGGTAGCCGAAAAGTCCTCTTGCGGGCACGATAAACTCCATTCTGCGCATTGTGTCGCTTAAGGAAATCATATTTACCATTTCGCCGTGGCTTGTGCCCATATGCTGAATAACTGTACCTGAATACTGATCGGGCACGTCGATGATAACGCGCTCCATAGGCTCACAGCGTTTGCCGTCAATTTCCTTATATAAAACCTCGGGTTTGGAAACCTGAAGCTCGTAGCCTTGTCTTCTCATATTCTCAATTAAAATTGAAAGGTGCAATTCGCCTCTGCCTGAAACCTTGAAGCTATCGGCAGAATCAGTATCCTCAACGCGAAGTGAAACGTCTGTTTCAATTTCTCTGTAAAGTCTTGCGCGGAGGTGACGGCTTGTTAAGAACTTGCCTTCCTTACCTGCAAAAGGTGAATCGTTAACCGAGAAAGTCATACTAACGGTAGGCTCGGTAATTTTAACAAAAGGAAGGGGCTCAACGCAATCGGGTTTACAAAGAGTATCACCGATGTTGATTTCAGTTACGCCTGAAACTGCAACGATTTCGCCTGCAGATGCGCTTTCAACGGGAACGCGCTTTAAGCCTTCAAAAACTGAAAGGCTTGTAACCCTTACGTTTGCCCTTGCTCCGTCTTCGCCGTAAGTGCAAAGGGAAACCATATCGCCTGCTTTTAAAGTACCTCTTTCAATTTTGCCGATACCTATTCTGCCAACGTATTCGTTATAGTCGATGGTTGAAACAAGCATCTGTGTAGACTGATCCTTGTCACCTTCGGGACCGGGAATATATTTTAAAATGGCATCAAACAAAGGTACCATATCGGTGCCTAAATCTTCGGGGTCAAGTGATGCGGGGCCTGATCTGCCTGAAGCATAAATAAAGGGACAATCAAGCTGTGAATCATCAGCACCAAGCTCGATAAACAAATCGAAAACTTCGTCTGCAACACCGTCGGGACGGGCATCGGGACGGTCCATTTTGTTAATAACAACGATAACCTTCAAGCCCAATGCAAGTGCCTTTGAAAGCACGAAACGTGTCTGGGGCATTGGTCCTTCAAAAGCATCAACAAGAAGTACAACACCGCTTGTCATTTTTAAAACACGTTCAACTTCGCCACCGAAATCGGCGTGGCCCGGTGTATCAACAACGTTGATTTTTGTATCCTTGTATCTGATAGACGTATTTTTGGAAAGAATTGTAATACCTCTTTCTCTTTCAATGTCGCCTGAATCCATCATTCTGTCCTGAAGCTGTTGATTTTCCCTAAAAAGACCGCTTTGTTTAAGCATTTCGTCAACTAATGTGGTCTTGCCGTGGTCAACGTGGGCAATAATTGCGATGTTTCTGATATCTTCTCTTATCAAATTAACTACCTCTTTTGCAATTTTTTATTCATAATTCTGCAAAAATGCAGGATTTTTAGTCATTTTTTGAATAATACAAAATGAATATTGCAGTATTTTGCAATATTCGGGTTAGAATCTTTCAATTTGTAGTTTTATTTTATCACAGAGACCTTATATTGACAAGCGATTCTGCAAAAATTTTGTGTATATCCTGTTAAAGTTATGCATATTTTTTAGCGAGGTGTTAAAAATGGGAGTTTCAAGAAGGACAAGACAAAGAGAAATGCGTAAAAATGCCGTAGCAATAGGAATTATACTGATTTTTGCCCTGACGGTTTTTTCGGTAAATTCTATAGGAAAATTTATTGCAGAAAAAATAATCAAACCCGTTGCCGATTTTTCGGGAATTAAAGAAAGCGTTTCAATAAGCAACGTTAAAACGGAAAAACTTGAGCTTTTTGCAATATCGCTTTCCTCTTACGATACCTTCGAGGAAGCGCAAAATGCAAGCAACGGCAATTATATTTTTAAACTTGACGATAAGTTTAATCTTCTACACTCGATAAAATCCGACAAAGAGGAAGCAAAAGCGCTCTTAAGCGAAACGGATGGGGCAATAATAACGCTGAATCTTGACGAGGTTTCAATAAAAATCACGGGAACGAAAGCGCAAACGCAATTAATTTCGTCTTGCTTTAATATGATGACAAAAACTGCCAAAACTCTGGCAGAATGTGAAGAAACGTTAGAAAAGGGAACGTTGTCGCCTTTGCAGGCTGAAGCAAAAATTAAAACCGTAAGGGCGGATATTACTGCGCGCATTACTGCGCTGACGGAGTTAAACAGTTCAAACGTAACCGTTTCGTCCCTATGCGACATTTTAGGTTTATTTTCTACGCTTTTAGAAGATATTCCATCATCAACTGACGAAAACTTCCTGCCGAAACTGCGTTATGCATCCTGCGCCTACGTCTGCGAGTATTTTAATTTTTTAAGTGAGCTTGAATAAAGAAAAAGACAGAAGCAAAAAAACTTCTGTCTTTATTTTTTTATTCTTCCTCGTCATCCTCGTCGTCTATAGCCGCTTTGGGATTAACTTTTACCAAAATTTCGAGAGTTTTTAATTCGTCAGCCTTTAAAACGGTGACGGTAAGATTTTTATATTCAAAGTTATCGCCTTCGTCGGGGATAGATTCGCATTTTTCCATTACCCAGCCGTTAACGGTGGTGGATTCAATTTCCTCGTCCTCGTCAAGTTCAAAGAAATCAAAAAACTCATCAATAGCTACAGTTGAAAGCACTTTATATTCATCTGTGCTTACTTTTTCAAAGTTCTCAATTTCCTCGTCCTGCTCATCCCAGATTTCGCCAACGATTTCCTCTAAAATATCCTCCATAGTAACAAGACCTGCGGTGCCGCCATATTCGTCAACAACAATAACTATATGGTTATGGTCCATCTGCATTTCCTTAAAAAGCACGTCAAGATGCACGCTTTCGGGAACGAAAGTGGGCTGAAAAACAGCGTCAGACATTTTAAATTCAGGCTCGCTATGCCTTAAAAGATAATCGCGGGCGTAGAGAATACCGGTAATATTATCAACGGTCTCGCTGTAAACGGGAATTCGCGAATATCCGCTTGAAATAATCAAATCAATTACGTCTTTATCCTGAGCATCTTCGGGCAAAAGCTCAATGGCATTTCGGGGTGTCATAATATCCCCTGCAGTTAAATGGTCAAGTTCAAACACGTTTTTGATGTATTCAATATTTTCTTTATTTAAAGTACCTTCTTCAGCACCTGCGTCAAGCATTATAACGATATCTTCTTCAGAAACAGTTTCCTCTGTTTCATTGGGGTCAATTCTGAAAAGCCTCAAAATACCATTGGTGGTAACAGTTAAAAGCCATACAACAGGCTTTAAAAATGCGGCAAGGAACAAGATAAAACCGCAAACTGAATCGGCAAGTTTTTCAGAATGTTTCATCGCTACACGTTTAGGTACGAGCTCGCCAAATACAAGTGTAAAGAACGAAAGCACAAGAGTTATGACAATAACTGAAATACTGTCTATAACAGGCGCCAAGCCTAACGAAAGCTCAAAAGTTTTTATAACCCATTGAGTTAATGGCTCGGAAAAATTATCTGCCGCGAAAGCCGAACCTAAAAAGCCTGCAAGGGTGATGCCTATCTGAATAGTTGATAAAAAGCTTGTTGGATTCTTTATCATTTTCAGCATCTTTTTGGCTTTTTTGTCGCCATCTTCAGCACGTGCCTTTACTTTGTTTTCATTTAAAGACACTACGGCAATTTCAGTTGCCGCAAAAAATGCGTTTAACGCTATAAGTACAATTTGCAATAATAACAATTTTATCATATCATTTCAACCTCCATAATTTTAGTGATTTTTAAAAATCAACAACGCAAGAAACACATATTTTCTTTAAATATGGTGGTCGGTGTGATATAAATTTTTTCAGTCACACAAAAAAACAGGGACGTGCAACTTCGGGGAAGGGGTTCCAAAAAACCAACTCCTAATAATAAATTTTATAAAATTATACCATACACTTTGCTTTAATGCAAGCGTTTTAAAAAAAGTGCTTTATTTATTGGGCTTTTAAGTGTATAATATAGTATATTTATATACGAGGTACAATAAAATGCGTGTAGTTATTAAAATTGGTACAAGCACACTTACACATTCAACGGGACACCTTAACATCCGCCGTGTTGAAGAAATCTGCAAAGTTATAAGCGATATCAAAAACGCAGGAAATCAGGTTATTCTGGTTTCTTCAGGTGCTATCGGAATGGGCGTAGGCAAATTAGGTTTAAGCGAACGACCAAAGGATATGCCCACAAAGCAGGCTGCCGCGGCAGTTGGTCAGTGCGAGCTTATGTACGTTTACGATAAGCTTTTTTCTGAATACAATCACACCGTTGCACAGCTTCTTATAACAAGCGAGGATGTTGAAAACGACGTGCGCCACCAGAATTTTTCAAACACGCTTAACAGGCTTCTGGAGCTTGGTGCAATGCCCATTATAAACGAAAACGACACAATTTCAACAAAGGAAATTGTTATCGGTGACAACGATACTCTTGCGGCTATTGTTGCTAAAAGCGTCAAGGCTGACCTGCTTATTCTTTTATCGGATATTGACGGACTTTACACAGCCGACCCACGAAAAGACAAAAACGCAAAGCTTATACCTGTTGTAAATAAAATTGACAAAGATATTGAAGCTCTTGCCGATACAAGCGGCACTGCTCTTGGCACAGGCGGTATGATTACAAAAATCAATGCGGCAAAAATGTGTTTTGAAGCTAAGTGCGATATGGTTATTACCAACGGTGATAACCCGCAGAGCCTTTATGATATTATTGACGGTTTACAAATCGGAACAAGATTCACGGGGAAATAGTTATGTTTGAAATGTTAAAAAGAGCAAAAAATGCTAAACTTCAGGTTGCAAATGCTTCCGCAGAAAAACGCAATCTTGCATTAAAATATATGGCTGAAAGTTTAATTGAATATTCCGATAAAATTCTTGAAGCCAATAAACAAGACGTTGAAAAGGCACGTGGAGTAGTTTCCGACGTTATGATTGACCGCCTTATGCTTACCTCTGCCCGCATTGAAGGAATGGCAAAGGGTATTTTGGAGGTTATGGCATTAGATGACCCGATAAATAGGATTCTTGATGAACACACCCGCGAGGACGGACTTAAAATACAGAAAATTTCCGTGCCAATGGGTGTTATTGCAATTATTTACGAAAGCCGTCCCAACGTTACAAGCGACGCGGCGGCACTTGCCATTAAAAGCGGAAACGTGTGCGTTCTTCGTGGTGGCAAGGAAGCCTTTAATTCTGCCAATGCCATTGTTAACGCGTTAAAGGAAGGTCTTAAAAAGGCAGGTATCTGCGAAGATGCCGTTAATCTTGTGCAGGATATAACACGCGAAAGTGCTAATCAATTAATGACGGCAGATAAGTACGTTGACCTTTTAATTCCTCGCGGTGGTGCAGGGCTTATAAATGCCTGCGTTAAAAATGCAACCGTGCCCTGCATACAGACAGGCACCGGTATTTGCCACGTTTACGTTGAAAAATCGGCTGATTTTGAAAAAGCATTAAAAATTATTGAAAATGCAAAAACAAGCCGTCCTTCCGTTTGCAACGCTATGGAGGTTTTGCTTGTTGATAAAGAGATTGCCCCTGAATTTTTACCTCAAGTTAAGGAAGTTTTGGAAAAGCACAACGTTGAAATGCGTCTTGATGATTTTGCCCAAAGGATTATCGATGGCACTCCTGCAGGCGAAAATGATTTTGACACGGAGTTTTTAGATTATATTCTTGCCGTAAAATGCGTTGATGACGTTTTTGAAGCAGTTACTCACATTGCAGAACATTCCACAGGTCACAGCGAAGCAATTATTTCCGAAAATGAAGAAGCACAGAAAGTTTTTGTTTCTTCCATTGATTCTTCGGCAGTCTATATAAACTCGTCAACTCGCTTTACCGATGGCGGTGAGTTTGGGTTAGGTTGCGAAATGGGAATTTCCACCCAAAAACTTCACGCAAGAGGTCCTATGGGCTTGCGCGAATTAAACACCTACAAATACGTTATTTCAGGTAACGGACATATAAGATAAGGAGTTTTTTATGAAATACGGTTTTATTGGTTGCGGTAATATGGGCGGTGCTTTAATTAAGGCACTTTCAAAAAAAACAACTGACGTTATGATTGCCGACTTTTTTAAGGAAAAGGCAGAAACATTAGCAAACGAGCTTAAGCTTACGGTTGGCACAAATGAGGATATTGCAAAAAATTGCGACAGAATTTTTCTTGCAGTTAAGCCACAGATGATGGAGAAAGTCGTTGGCGAAATCAAAGATATTATTCAGGACAAGAAGCCTGTGCTTATTACAATTGCCGCAGGACTTGAAATCAAAAAAATCGAAAGTTTTGCAGGTGGCAACGTTCCCGTTATCCGCATTATGCCCAATACTCCCGTTGCGGTAGGTCAGGGTCTTATAATGTACACATCAAATGCTCTTGCCGAAAAATACTTAGACGATTTCGTTTCCGATATGGAGTTTGCAGGTTTTTGGGATAAATTAGACGAAAAACTTATTGACGCAGGTACTGCACTTTCAGGTTGCGGTCCCGCGTATATGTATATGTATCTTGAAGCACTTGCCGACGGTGGTGTTGCCTGCGGTTTGCCTCGCGATAAAGCGATGCTTTATGCAATGAAAACTATGGCAGGTGCCGCTGAACTTGCTTTATCTTCAAAAAAACACCCCGGTCAGTTAAAAGACGAAGTTTGCTCGCCCGGCGGTAGCACCATAATGGGTGTAAAGGCATTGGAGGACGGCAATCTTCGCGCTTCTGCAGTTAATGCAGTAATGAAAGCCTACGAAAGAAACAAGGAGTTAGGAAAATGATTAAAAGCACAGCACCCGATACTCCACAAAAAGAAGCGGTTATCAGACGTGTAAGAGTTTTAACAGATTTTAAGTGGACGCCAATAAGAGACGTCCCCTCTTTTTTAAAGAACATAGGCAATACCACTCTGCCTCAGGGCGTAGAGGTTACGGGCTTCCCTTATTCTTCAACCGAGCCTATTGACTGCTTTATCTGTGAAAACGTTTCAATTGAAACCTTTGTTTCCGCAATAAACAATCCCTATAGCCGCCTTTATCAGCCGGGACGGGCAACGCTTAACTGCTCAAACTACGGTATCGTATGCAACGGACTTGTGCGCTACGCATTAGGTATTCCCTACCGCGTGCCCACAAAGCGCTGGGCGCAGATTGACGGTATGGAAATGATAAAGGACCGTGAAAAATACACCGTTTACGATTTAGAGCTATGCGACGTGCTTCACGTTTTTGGTTTTGGCAGAAATCACGTTGCAATGATAACTGATATTTTAAGGGACGGCAATGAAATCGTTGAAATCGAGGTTTCCGAAGCTATTCGTCCTTCCTGCGTAAAAAGACGTTTTTCCGTTGAAGAGTTTTATGAAAAATATAAGCTTTTTTCCTTGTGGCGATATAAATATTTGGATAGAGTACCTCTTTATGACGAGAAAACTGACGAAATTATAAAAAACATTCCCACCCCCGTCGTTACCGTTGACAGAGGTAACAAGTCAAATTATCTTCTGGGTGAAGAAATTATAATTTCGCTTTTCAGCAATATAAACGGCAATATTGAAATTATACGTAACGGTGCTCTTTTGGAAAGCATCGCCGTATCAGGTAATGCAGTTATTCTCAAAAAATTACCCGTCGGCTACTACGAAATTAAGTTTAACGAATTTTCCTGCGAGTTTGCCGTAAACTGTGCAACAATTACCCACACCGTTCAAGGAAATTTCCTTACTGTAAACGCAACTTCCAACGACGAAAACAGTGAAATTGTCTATATGGATTTTCGTGTTGAGGGTGACGGCGCATCTTCATTATGTAAATTTGAGGTTTTAACCGAAGAAGAAAAGAAATCAGGTATTTTCACTCGCCCCATCGACAGCGAAGCAAAGAAATTTAAGGTGTTTTTCAAAAACAAGTACGGTGTGTGGACGCATAAAATGGAAGAAATTTAAAATATTAAGAACACAAATTTTTGTGTTCTTTTTTTATAATTCTCTTATGCAAAACATATCGAGCACTACTTTTGCATATAGCGAAAACAACCGAATTTTTATATCCATTGTAACACAAAAAAATCCCCGAAGCCAAATGGACCGTATCCAGAAAAACAGACATTGAAATAAAAATCCCCCTGTTGTAGAATATCTACAGAGGGGGAATTTTTTATGGCAAGAAACTATACCAAAATGAAAATATTAGCAGAAGAAGTATTTCGTAGAAAAGAAGCTGG
>JAZROC010000218.1:0-10216 GCA_045648525.1 Clostridia bacterium | reverse complement strand
GTTGCAGGTAATTTTGATAAAAACGCAGTTTTGAATATGCTTGAAGAAAAGCTTGGCTCAAAATTAAAAGGGACGGGCAAAATACAGCAGGCAGGTCCTTTAATTAAGCCTGAAGGTAAACGGATTTTAGTTAAAAAGGATATTGAGCAGGTAAACCTTTGTTTAGGTCTTCCCGGTGTAAGCCAGCAAAGTGATGATTATTTTGCCCAAACGATTATAGCAAACGTTTTCGGTGGCGGTATGTCAAGCAGGCTTTTTCAGCGTGTGCGCGAGCAAAACGGTATGACGTATTCAATTTATTCATACCTTGCATCTACTGTAAACAGCGGTATGTTTTTAATATATGCAGGTATGAATCCAATGCATTCCAAAAAGGTGCGTGAACTTATACTTGACGAAAGCGATAAAATCCGTAAAAACGGCTTGACCGAAAAAGAGTTTTTTGAAGCAAAAGAACAACTTAAGGGAAGTTTTGTCCTCGGTCTTGAAAGTGCAGTTGCAAGAATGAACCGTAACGGCAAGGTACTGCTTTTAAATAATAAAGTTCTGACTATGGACGAGATTATCAGCAAGATAAACGCAGTAACCATTGACGATATAAACAAAAACGTTAAGTCTATGTTCGATTTTACTTGTTTAAGTACGTCCGTTGTGGGAAAAGTTGAGGAAAATGACGAATTTTATACAATGCTGATGCAAATATAACTTTATTTCGTCAGCAGTATATGTTATAATAAAATATATGTTTATTTATATACTAAACTGAAATGAGGGACATTGATGCCTAAAAAGAAATCTACAAAAAAAGAAAATAATTTCAATAAACAACAGGAAATCGTAGGTGTTGTGTTTATTCTCATAGGCATATTGCTTATGATATCAATGCTTATCAATGCCGAAAGCGTTATAAAAACGCTTATTGCCGATGGTTTTATGCGTGGTACCTTTGGTATAGGCGCATACGTTATACCAATTTTGCTTATGGCGTTTGGTGTTTATAAAATAATCGTAAAGAAATCAGAAAGTGATACTGCAAAAATCGTTATGGCGGTAATTATGACATTGTCGCTTATGGGACTTGTACATATTTGCTTTGGCTGGTTTGTACCTGATAAACTTAACGTTGCAAGTACTTTCGGTGAAGCTATCGTTGACGCCTATGAAGCAGGCAAACTCAACCTTGGTTTAGGTGGATTTGTTGAATTTTATGTTTATTTTATCGCGTGGCTTTTTAGTGATATTGGTGCATTTTTTGTTTTTCTGGCACTTATCGTTATCTCGCTTATAGTTCTTTTTAACCTTTCTTTGCGTGATGCAGGCGAAAAAGTTGGTGAAAAGGTAAAGAATACCGGTGAAAAAGTAAAGGACAGCTTTAATCAGGCTTCAATCAGAATCAAAGAAAAAAAGAAAAAGGTTTATGATTATGATATCACCGATGAAGAAGAGGATATGAGTGATGCTATCGTAATTGAACCTAACGAGGAAGTAAAAATTCCGGAAAGAATAACCGTTAAGGAAAATGATGAACAACCCAAAAAACGCAGAATACCCGTTATCAAGGAATACGACGATTTTGGGGAAGACGAGGACGATGATTTTGGAATTCCCGACAAGGATTCTGAATTTGACCATAAAATTGATGAATATATAGAGGAGTTTGACGAAAACGGAGAAGCTGAAGAAGCTGAAACTGAAATTTACGAAGTTCCGCCGTTAAATCTTCTCAACGCACCGCAGGCTCCCAAACGCTCTGCAACCGACCATTCTGAAAAAATCGAAATGATGGAATCTACCTTAAAAAGTTTTGGCATAAATGCGTGGGTAGAAAATATCACAATCGGTCCTGCAATTACAAGATATGAGCTTTCCATTGAGCGCGGCACAAGAGTAAGTAAAATACTTAACCTTTCTGACGATATCGCTCTTTCAATGGCGGCAACAAACGTAAGAATTGAAGCACCGATACCGGGTAAAAGCGCAATCGGTATTGAAATTCCCAATGAATCCGTTGCAATGGTTACGTTAAGAGAAGTTCTTGAAGCAAATGTATTTAAGGACCATAAATCACCGGTTGCAGTAGGTTTAGGTAAAGATATTACAGGCAACACCATTGTTGCTGACCTTTCCAAAATGCCTCACCTTTTAATCGCAGGTCAAACTGGCGCAGGTAAGAGTGTGTGCATAAACTCAATTATTACGAGTCTTTTATATAAATCTTCGCCCAAAGACGTAAAACTTATTTTAATCGATCCTAAAATGGTTGAACTTAACGTCTATAACGGCATACCGCATCTTATGACGCCCGTTGTTACCGATCCCAAAAAAGCGGCAGGCGCATTGCAGTTCGTTGTTCGCGAAATGGAAAAGCGTTATGAAACCTTCGCCAAAAACAAGGTTAAAGATATTAACCGTTACAACGAAGTTAAGCAGGAAGCAGGGGAGGAGAAGATGCCCCGTATAGTCGTTATTGTTGATGAGCTTAACGACCTTATGCTTGTTGCTCGTGGCGAGGTTGAAGACAGCGTTATGCGTATTGCACAGCTTGCCCGTGCGGCAGGTATCTATCTTATCCTTGCAACACAAAGACCGTCTGTTAACGTTATTACCGGTGTTATTAAAGCAAACATTCCTTCACGAATTGCCTTTGCGGTTGCTTCCGGTGTTGACTCAAAAACTATTTTAGATGCAACGGGTGCAGAGAAACTTGTTGGTAAAGGCGATATGCTTCTTCACTTAAACGGTGAAAACAAGCCTACTCGTGTTCAGGGCGCCTTTGTCGGTGAACAGGAAATTGAAAAGGTTGTTGAATTTATCAAAGCCAAAAATGCAGAAGCGAAGTATATTGGTGAAGAACAGCTTGTTATGCGTGAGCTTAAGCCTAATCACGGTGGCACGGGAGATAATCCCAACGATTATGATGATTCCGACGGAGAAGACGAGCTTTTCCCTGCGGCAGTTGAATATGCTATCGAGTGTGGCAATATTTCAATTTCTGCACTTCAACGTAGGTTTAAGGTTGGCTATGCCCGCGCAGGCAGACTTATTGATTCAATGGAAATAAAAGGTGTTGTTGAAGCATCACAAGGCGCAAAAGCACGTAAAGTACTTATGACAAGAGAGCAATTCTGGTCAATGTATGATGAAAGATTGGATTAAAAAATGGTAAAAGTTTTAATTGTGTCCCTTGGTTGCAATAAAAATCTTGTTGATTCCGAGGTTATGGCAGGCTATCTGAAAAAAGGCGGAATGTTTCTGACACAAAGTGCCGATGAAGCCGACGTTATTATAATTAACACATGCGGTTTTATTGAAGATGCCAAGGTTGAAGCCATTGATACTATTTTTGAAATGGCTGAATATAAAAATAAAAACTGCAAAGCACTGCTTGTTTCAGGGTGCTTGTCACAACGTTATCCTGATGCTATATACGATATGCCTGAGGTTGACGGTGTTTTAGGTACGTACGCTTATGAAAATATTGTCGAGGAAGTCAATAATGCGCTTTTAAAGAAAAAGCCCAAAAACGTTTCAGGCACAGCGGAGTATCTTGATAAGCCGATTAAAAGAGAAATTTCCACAAAATACTACGCATATCTTAAGATTGCCGAGGGGTGCGACAATAAGTGCGCCTATTGTGCAATTCCGTCAATCCGCGGTCCCTACGTTTCAAGAAGTATGGAAAGTCTTTTGAAAGAAGCGGAAGATTTAAAAAATCAAGGCTTTTTAGAAATTATTCTTACCGCGCAGGATACCACGCGCTATGGTCTTGACCGTGGCAAAAATGAATTTGCAACTTTGCTGGAAAAAATTGCTCAAATGGGTTTTCAATGGGTAAGAATTATGTATGCATACCCATCAACGTTAACAGATGACGTTATTGCAGTTATGGAAAAGTACGATAATATCTGCAAATACGTTGATATGCCAATTCAGCATACGGAAGATAAAATGCTTTCTTTAATGAACAGGCACTACACAAAGGCTGAAATGATAAAGGTTATTGAACGCATAAGAAGTTCGGCTTTTGATTGGTCATTGCGCACCACGCTTATGTGTGGCTTTCCTGGCGAAACTGATTCTGACTTTAAAAATATGCTCAAATTTATTAAAAAGTATAATTTTGATAATCTTGGCGTATTTCCATTTTCTCTTGAAGAGGGCACCGAGGCAGAAAATCTGCCACACAAATGTCGTAAAAGCACCGCAGAAAACCGCGCCGACGGTGTAATGCTTGTGCAGGGGGAAATTGCCCACAAGTTTAATTCAAGGCGCATAGGCAAAAGCTATAAAACGCTGTGTGAAGGATTTTGTAGCGAGCAGAATATGTTTTTTGGCAGATGTGAGTTTTTAGCACCTGAAGTTGACGGTAAAGTTTATTTTTCAGGTGATAATATAAAAGAAGGCTGTTTTTATGAAGTCTTAATTGACGAAGTATTCGGCTATGATTATTTTGGGAGGGTTTTATGAATTTACCTAATAAGTTGACAGTGTTGCGAATTATCCTTATGCCTGTTATGGTACTGCTTTTTTATTTTCAATTGTACATAACTGCGGCAGTTGTCTTTGTCCTTGCGGCATTTACAGATATGCTCGATGGCAAAATTGCAAGAAAAAGAAATCTTGTAACCACCTTTGGCAAGTTTGTTGACCCGCTTGCTGATAAGCTTATAAACATTGCGGCAATAATTATTCTTGCATCAAAAATATCACAGACTCAAGATGCGTGGTACGGCATTTTCGTTACTGTTGCAACGGTTATAATTGTTGCAAGGGAAACGATTATTACTTCATTAAGAGCTCTTGCCGCCAATGAAGGTGTTGTAATTGCCGCTGATAATCTTGGCAAAATTAAAACTGTACTTCAGGATATTGCCATTGTTGGTATGTTTTTAGATGAATCAAAGTATGTTGACGCAATTCCTTTTGTTGGCGACCTTATCCATTGGACCAGCGTTGTGCTTATTATGGCGGCACTTTTGCTCACCATAATTTCAGGCATCAATTACTTTACTTCCAATAAAGAAATAATGGATAAAATAGCAAAAGACATATGATAAAATTATTTGATTATTTAATTGAAAATAAAATTACCGTAAGCACAGCGGAATCCTGCACCGGTGGCAACATTTCGGCAGATTTTGTTGCATATCCGGGCATTTCCGAAATTTTTATTGCAGGTCTTTGTACTTATCATAACAGTGCTAAAATGAATATTTTAGGTGTCAGTGAAGAAACTTTACAAAACTTTGGTGCAGTAAGTTATGAATGTGCGTCTGAAATGCTTTCGGGTTTAAAAAATAAAACGGGTGCGCAGGCAGTCGTTTGCACAACCGGCATTGCAGGTCCTGGTGGCGGAACACCAAAAAAGCCTGTAGGTCTTGTTTATATCGGTGTAAGCTATCTGGATAAAACTGAAATTGTAAAATGCAATTTTTCGGGTTCACGAAGTGAAGTTATTAATCAGGCAAAAAATTATGCACTTGAATTACTTTATAAAATTGTAACTGGAGGAAATTAAAAATGGCAGAAAAGAAAAAAACACAGGAAATTGAAAACAATGTTCTTGAAGAGAAATTAAAGGTATTAAAAACTGCAATTCAGGGTATTGAAAAGCAGTTTGGCGCAGGTTCAATTATAAGACTTGGTGATGAAAAAGGAATTACGGTTCAGGCTATTCCCACAGGCTTTATTCAGATTGATACTGCATTAGGTGTAGGCGGTATTCCCAAGGGCAGAATTACCGAAGTTTACGGTCCTGAATCTTCAGGTAAAACAACACTTACTCTTCATATTATTGCTCAGGCACAGAAAAATGGCGGTATTGCCGCATTTATTGACGCTGAACACGCTTTCGACGCACAGTATGCAAAAGCATTGGGTGTTGATATTGATAACCTCTACGTTTCACAGCCTGATTATGGCGAGCAGGCTCTTGATATTGCTGAAGCGCTTGCACGTTCAAACGCTGTTGACCTTATTGTTATCGACTCTGTTGCCGCACTTACACCAAGGGCAGAAATTGAAGGCGATATGGAATCCTCAACAGTTGGTCTTCAGGCACGTCTTATGAGCCACGCCTTAAGAAAAATCACTGCAGTTGTTGGTAAATCAAATACAGCAGTTGTGTTTATTAACCAGCTCCGCGATAAAATCGGTGTAATTTACGGCAATCCTGAAACCACAACGGGTGGTAAAGCTTTAAAATACTTCTCATCAGTTCGTATTGATATCCGCAAAGGCGAAGCTATTAAGGAAGGCAGCGATATAATCGGTAACAAATGTAAAATTAAAATTGTTAAAAACAAGGTTGCACCTCCCTTTAAATCTGCAGAAGTTGATATGATTTTCGGCAAAGGCATTTCAAAGGAAAGCTCATTGCTTGATTTTGCTATCGAAACAGGCATTATTCTTAAAAGCGGTTCATGGTTCTCCTACAATGGCGACAGAATCGGTCAGGGTAAGGAAAATGCAAAGGCATTCCTCATTGCAAATCCTGAAATTATGGAAGAAGTTGAAAATAAAATGAAGGAAGCACTTACCAAAAAGCCTGAAGATGCAAACGATATTTCAGCTCGTGATGATCTTAATGCAGAGGACCTTGATTGATTTTTACTGAGGTAATTTATGGGAAAATGGTATGATAAAATTTTTGTGGGCAATCCTGATAAAGAGGATTTTACAGCCAAGGATTTGCCCCAAACACGAATGGAACAGTTTTTTGACGTTATAAAACTTCGCTTTGGCGGTCTTGTTGCGGCAAATCTTTTGCTTGCGCTTTTTATGATTCCGCTTATCTTGTGGGTTATGTTTAACTGGTTCCTTTTTACTCAGATGGATAGGGAAACTGCCGTTGGCATTGTAAGCGATGCGCAAATGTGGTTGTTTTTCTTTCTTGGTTGTATTCCGTTATATACTATAATGGGTCCTGCACAGGCAGGCTTGTACTATTGCTTAAGAAACTGGATTTGGAACCGTCGTGCCACGGTTGGTGAACACTTCTGGTTAGAGTTTAAAAGAAGTTGGAAGCAATCGCTTTTACTTAACTTTTTTAATGCAACGCTTTTTTATGCAGGTTTCTGGTGGTTTGTGCTTTGCTATACCAATATGGAAACACACCCCATATTAAAGTATCTTTCAATTCTTTTAGTGTTTATACTTGCCCTTTACTATATGTCAAGTATATATCAGTTTCCACAGCTTGTGTGCTATAACCTTAAAGTAACGCAAATTTTAAAGAACTCAATTATATATATGATTGTTCAGTTTCCAAGAACTTTGCTTGCCACGATTATCTATCTTGCGGCAATGGTTATATGCGTTATGTTAGGACAAATCCTTCTTGCGGTTGCAATGTCTTTGGGGCTTTCCTTTGTTTGCCTTGGCAATATGATATTGTCCGATTTTCTTTTTGATAAATACGTTAATCAGCCTGAAAACAGACGCAAGGGTATGGCACCTGAAAAGTAAGGAGTTTTTATGCAGTACGGCGAAATAGCACTTGTATATGATTCACTTATGTACGATATGCCTTATGAAAAATGGGCAGAATTTTTAAAACGCAACTTAAAGGGTAAGAAGATTCTTGAGCTTGGTTGCGGCACAGGCAGTATAACTGAAATACTTTCTGCATATTATGATATTACTGCAGTTGATATTTCTGAAGATATGCTTGACGTTGCAAGACAAAAGCTTATAAAAAAGGGCAGAAGTGCCAGACTCGTTAAGGGTGATATGTGCGAATTTACTCTTAACAAGCCTCTTGAAAGCGCAATTTGTGTGTGTGATGGCATTAATTATCTTGTTACACCTCAAAAGGTTAAGGCGGCTTTTAAAAAAGTTTATGATAATATTTTGCCCGGCGGCAGATTTATTTTCGATATAAGCAGTGAATATAAGCTTAAAAGTATTTCAAATCAGCTTTATTCCGAAGATGCAGACGACGTTACTTACATCTGGCGCAATACAATGGAAAATGATATTATCAATATGGATATTACTTTTTTTATTGCAGAAGATGACGAGCATTATTTCAGGTTTGATGAAACTCATTTTCAACGTGCACACAAAAAAGAAGAAATCATTTTATGGCTTAACGAATGTGGTTTTGAGGTAATATCCGTTACTGATGATTATACTGATACAGAAATTTTAGAAAATACTATGCGCATAACCTTTTGCGCAGAGAAAAAAGGATGAACTTTTATGAAAGACCAGATACTTCATACTCTTGTCTTTGACGGGCAGGCGCAAATGATTATAATAAACAGCACTGAAACCTCAAAAACGGCAAAAGAACTTCTTAATTTAACAGACGGTGTTTCTTTTGCTCTTTCAAGGCTTATTTCTGCGGCATCAATGCTTTCACAAAGAAATAAAAGCGAAAGCGAAAAATTAACGGTTATAGTAAATGGTGGCGGTGCGGCAGGTAAGCTTCTTGTTACGGCTGATAATCAGGGCAATGTAAAAGCCTGCGCCGATAACCCTCAGGCAACAATGCCCACAAATGAAATTAAAATTGCTTCACTTGTAGGCAATAACGGGCAGATGACGGTTGTAAGGGATAATCCTTTAGGCAAGGAGCCGTACGTTGGTATGTGCAACCTTGTTTCAGGCGATATTACCCGTGATTTTGCCGCATATCTCGTTACAAGTGAGCAACAGCCTGCGGCAACGTTACTTGATGCGGGCTATTTTGAAGATAAATATACTGCAGGCGGAATTATGGTTTTGCCTCTGCCGGGTTGTTCAAAAGAAGCTCTTGATATGATAGATAAAAAAATAAGCACAATGAATAATTTCCTTGAAAAGCTTAACTATCATTTGTCTTTGGAGGAGCTTGCTTTTGATAACTTCTGGGACGTAGGCGTTAAACCTCTTGAAACGATTAATCTTAAATATAATTGTGATTGTTCACGTCAACGTTTTGAACAGGCACTTATTTCTCTTGGCAAGCAGGAATTACTTTCTCTTGCCTATGAAAATGAACCAACTGAAATCTGTTGCAGATTTTGTAACAAAAAATATGTGTTCGATAAAGACGAACTTAAAAATTTAGCAAAAGGAATTTGATATGGTAAATATTTCAACAGGATTAAAAAAACGCGGAAATAAGTATATTTATGAAAACAATTATGCAGGTGCAGTTCAATGCTTTTTTCGCGTTTACCTGATGGAACCTGACGATGTTGATAATATTATTGACCTTATTTTTGCACTTAATCAAAATGCCGATTATTCTACTGCACTGACTTTTGCCTATGGTCTTTTAGGTAAGTATGAAACGTTAGATAAGCTTGATAGCGTGTATTTTCTTGCTGCCGAAGCCTTTGGAGGCGCAGGTTGTGTGGAAGGGTGTGCACAGATGCTTGAGCGCTGTATTGATTTTAACCCCGCTGGCCACATTTCTGCAGATGCCGAAGCCTTTTTAAAAGACGTTAAAGAAAAGTTTGCAGTTGAAAATTATGATAAAAATACCAACTGTGTGGCAATGAGTTTGCCCAACGCTATAGCAGATTCTTCAGTTTTGAATTATGAAACGTTGGTCTGCATACACGAAACCGTCGAATTTTTAAAAAATGAACAATATAAAGAAGCAGTAAATCGCATTGAAGAAGAAATTGATTCAGGCAATATTTCCATAACCGTATTGACTATGGGCATTATGATTGGTCACGATATGGGTGATTCAAATTATATAAAACAGTGTGCTGAACGCTTCAAATTTGTTGAAGATTACACTAAAAGTGAGCTTGTCGTGCTTGCAGGTAATCTTACCGAACTTGATGATAATGATATTGCTTATGCTATTTATCGCGAGCTTTACGCAAAAGAAAGCGGTGATAAACACATTGCTTTTGGCTTTGCAGTTGCTTGCGAAAGATTAGGCGACGTTGACCACGCATACAAAGTTGTCAACAAAATATGTGAAAGCGATGGCGGCAGAGGTCCTGCAAAATATTATATTGAAGAAATCGGTGAAAAACTTCATTCATATATATATAAGTATGAAGGTAGTTGTGAAGAACAGATTTTTGATAATGTTCTAAATGGCTATAAAAATAATGATGAAGCATACGAAATGCTTGATTATCTTTCTTTTGCGCCATTGTCAACAGGTATGGATATAATTAAATCAATAGAGCCAACATTCATGGATCATACCACAAAGAAACAAACAAAAGCTGTTTTATTTGTAAAACAAATAATAAAAGAACTT
>JAZROC010000217.1:0-4223 GCA_045648525.1 Clostridia bacterium | reverse complement strand
GACCAGACTTCATTAAACAAATCAAATGCATCGCATCTTTTTAAGCAAGGGTCAAGAAATTTATGGGGGCTTGCCGTTAAAACATAAAGGAAATTCTTTTGATCCTTTGATTTTTTTAAAAAATCGAAAACGCCTGCTTTTAAGGGAATTTTGTTTAAATATGCTTCCATAGCGTAAGCGTCCATTTTTCGTTCAAGTTCTTCAACTGTTTTTGTAACACCAAGAGTCCTGAAATATTCCGCTGTGCCCCTATCACCTAAAGGCGTTATTGTTTTTATTAAATCGTCAGGGGGAGTTATGCCCTCCTCCTCTAAAATTCTTATCATTTTGCCTGCCCACGTAGGCATTGAGTCAGCTAACGTGCCGTCGAAATCAAACAAATAGTACATAGAATTCTCCTTTTTGTTCTTAAATATATTGTATCATTCCTATTTAATTTAGTCAATGTGCAATATTTGTCCAAAAAACATAAAAGTTTGTCTTGAAATTCAAAGGAAATAGTATTACAATATAATAAATTAATATTAAGGAGTTTTTTTATGATAAAAAAATTAGGCGTACAGTTATATACTATTCGTGATTTTATGACCACAGCCGAAGATATTCGCGCAAGCTTCAAACGTTTAAAGGAAATGGGCTATGATGAAGCACAGACCGCAGGCTGTAAAATCAGCTATGAAGAGTTTGGTCAGATCGCCAAGGAAGAAGGCATTGATATCGTTGGCACGCACGAGAATTTCGACCGTATGGTAAACGATTTTGAAGAAGCCGTTAAAATTCAGCAGATTTTAGGCGCACCTTTTATGGGTGTTGGCGGCAGAGGCGTGCTTACAGAGGAGCAGACCTTAAACTTCATTAAGCAGGCAAACGAAATCGGTGAAAAGCTTCGTCCTTATAATATGAAGTTTACGTTCCACCACCATAGCCACGAATTTTTGAAGTTCGAAAACGGAAATTCAATGATTAAGCTTCTTTATGAAGGACTTGATAAGGAAACCACTTCATTCTGTCTTGATACTTATTGGATACAGAACGGCGGTGGCGACGTAAGACATTGGATTGATATGCTTTCAGGCAGAATTGATATTCTTCACCTTAAGGATATGAAAAAGAGCGCTCACGAAAACGATTGGATGAAAACCTACTATTGCGAAATCGGTAACGGCAATCTTTGGTGGGAAGGCATTTTCGATGCGGCTGACAAGGCAGGCGTAAAGCACTACGTTGTTGAGCAGGATTTTTCCGAAGATCCCTTCAAGAGCTTGGAAATGAGTTCCACCTACATTCACAAGAACTTTATGAAATAAGAGGCTTTTATGAAAATTATTGTTGCAGGCGCAAGCCATGGTATTCC
Source organism: Clostridia bacterium (assembly GCA_045648525.1). Taxonomy (GTDB): domain Bacteria; phylum Bacillota; class Clostridia; order Christensenellales; family QALW01; genus UMGS1322. The sequence goes on along the minus strand of JAZROC010000217.1, from coordinate 2,869 downwards.
TGAAAAGAACCGTTCTTGTACGTCCATCTTTCTTGTATCAGGCGAAAACACCTATATAATTGATGCAGGCACGGATATTTCTTCACGTTTGTTAAATTACGACATCCCCCACAAAACCGTAAAGGGTGTGTTTATCACTCACCCACACACCGACCATTTTGACGGCATTATCCCTTTCTGTGACCAATTAATGTGGTATCACGGCTATGATGAGTGCATACCTAAATTTCACGTGCCTGTCGAGCGCCTTATTACCGCAGTAAAAACGTGGTGTGAAATTATGCAAGGTCACGATACGCGCAGAGAAAGTCTTGATTTCGTGGTTTACGGTGACGGTGTTATTTATGACGACGGTGTTTTAAAGGTTACGGCAATACCTAATCACCATAACGCAGAAAACTCACACAGTTTCTTTGTTGAATGTGAAGGTAAAAAGATTTTCTTTACAGGCGATATCGGCTACGGATTTGAAGAATTGCCCGACCTTTTAGGTGATAAGCATTATGATATTGTTTTCTGTGAGGGCGCGCACCATAACCCCGGCACAGCAAACGATATTATAAAAGGAATTGATACAGACCATCTTGTTTTACACCACATAAACCACACCCGAGAGCCCGCCTTAAGACAAATTAAAAACGAGGTTTCTTTTAAAGTTGACTATGCGAACGACGGACTGACAGTTGAATTATAAGAAAAAGCGATTCAGTTTTTTGCTGAATCGCTTTTATTTTATTTCAATTATGTATTTTTCAACATCATCAACGATTTGACCTTGTAAATCAATGACTTCCTGCTTTGCATTTTTTGAAAAAAATCTGTTTTTTGTTAAAGAAAGCATTGAAATATCGTTTATATTATCACCAAAGACAATCATTTGGCTTTCGTTTACCAAAAACTTTTGCATAAGCTTTTTAACGGCTTCACCTTTTGAAGCGTCTTTATGGCAAAACTCGATATATTCATTATCTTCAAAGCAAACACGAAGTTTCAAGGTTTCAGCAAAGGTTTTAAGTTTTTGGGCGTCTTTACCGTCTTTTACGATAATTATTTTAAATATATCGGAGCTAAAGAAGAAAGGCAAGTTAAGTATTTCTGCGGTAACTTTTCTGTTTTCTTCTCTTAATGCGCAGATTGCGGTGAAGTTTTCACTTAATGCCATTTTGCATAATGCTTTTGCATCATTAAGTTCAACTGTTTTCTTATACAAAACGCAGTTTTTATACATCATCTGTGCACCGTCATCAGAAATGAAAACCATATTCTGCGAAGCCTGAAACATCAGTTTTTTGAGCTGATTATAAGGTCTTCCGCTGGCGATACAAAAAACGCATCCGCGCATTGCAAGCATATTAAGTTTTTGATAAAATTGTTGCGATAAACTCTTATTTTCAGTAACGAGAGTGTTATCGTAATCACTTACAATAAGCCGATACATTCCTAAAATTCCTTTAAAAAAGGGCAGAAAACCTCTGCCCTGCTATTTAATCTTTTACAATCTTTACTAAAGATTTGCCACAAAGTCCTGCCGCATTAGCATCGTCAGTATCAAGATGCATTTCAAGGCGGAACTTATCGCTTACACGAACCTGAACGTCAAAGAAACGTGTTTTTCTTTCACCGCAGGCATCAACAGTAACGTATTCGTTATCCTTAACACCGTATTTTAAACCGTCTTCAAGGCTCATATGAATGTGGCGGTTAGCAATAATGCAACCTTCCTTTAAAGCAACTACGCCTTTGGGACCGATAATGGTGATAGGTGCGCTACCTGAAATTTTTCCGCTTTCCCTTACAGGAGGTTTAACCTTTAAAGTAAAAGAGTCGGTTCTTGAAATTTCAACCTGAGATTCAGGTCTTAAAGGACCTAAAACACGCACGTTTTCGATAGGTCTTAAGGAAGGACCAACTATTGTAAGGGTTTCCTTACAAGCATACTGACCGGGCTGTGAAAGATCTTTCATAGGTGTAAGCTCATAGCCTGCACCAAAGAGAGTTTCACAATCAGCCTTTGATAAATGAATGTGGCGGTTTGATACGCCAACGGGAATATCACCATCGCACTGGGCGCAACCTGAAACTCCGCCCTGCTCATTTATTGCCTTTATAACGGCTTCGGTAATTGCCTGAATATTTACGTCCATAAGTAAATCTCCTTAAATAATTCTGAAGCTGTCAGCCATTACGCAACGACGCTTACGTGTAAAGCTTCTTGCACTTGTAATAGCTTCACCTGTAGGACCTGCGATTGTGAAGGTTGTATGACCTTCGCCACCAAAGCCGATACCTGCATAGCTGGGTGCGTTTTTAACAAAAATTGTTGTTTCAACTGCGGAAGCAAATTTTGTTAAGTTATCAATATTCTTTGAGTGCATATGTGCAGTATGGCGGTTGCCGTGCTCTGCCTTAACAGCCAAATCAACTGCTTCGTCAATGTTATCAACTGTAACGATGGGAAGAATAGGCATCATAAGTTCTTCCTGAACGAAAAGGTGGTTGAAATCAGTTTCGCAGATAAGGCAACGAACGTCAGCAGGAAGAGTTTTGCCGTTGTTAAGCATTGCGTAGATAACGGAAGCATCTCTACCAACGCACTTACGGTTAACCTGCTTTTTGGTTTTTCCCGTCTTTTTATCTGTAACGTCAACTAAAACGATGTCAACAAGCTTGTCAGCTTCTTCTTTTGTAAGAAGATATGCACCGTTTTTAAGCATTTCGGAAATAAGCTGATCCTTAATTGACTTAAATGCAAAAACTTCTTTTTCTGCAATGCAGGGAAGGTTGTTATCAAAGGTACAACCGCCAATAATATCTTTACCTGCCTTTTTAATATCAGCAGTATCGTCAACGATAACAGGGGGGTTACCTG
>JAZROC010000216.1:0-3946 GCA_045648525.1 Clostridia bacterium | reverse complement strand
CCCTTTCAACCATTAGTTCGTGGTATTTTTCTTAAAAGGTGCTACAACTAAAGTGATAAGGAGGTACGCTATGGACCAAATCAAAATAGGAAAGTTTATTGCCGAGTGCAGAAAAAAGAAAAATCTTACACAAGCACAGTTGGCAGAAAAATTGAATATAACCGACAGAGCTATATCAAAATGGGTGACAGGCAAAGCAATGCCCGATTTTGATATTATGCTCGACCTTTGTCATATTCTTGGAATAAATGTAAATGAATTATTATGTGGGGAGATAATTGATATGGAACAAAAGGATGAACAATTAAATGAACTGATTTTCCAGATGGCAAAAAATGAGGAAAGATATCACAAACGACTGCTTCATTCCGCCTATGTGATTGTTGCAACAAGTCTGGTAGCACTTATTTGTCTGATAACTTTAATATCACTCCTTATCCCTGAATGTGGATTTCAAGACTTTTTAATAATAGTGTCTGTTATACTATTTATAATTCCTTGCATTGTTGCTCTTAAATTTAAGGTAGAGACAGGATATTATGAATGTAAGAAATGTCAACATAAGTTTGTTCCTAACTATAAAGAGATAGCCTTGTTTATGCAAACACCAACCAGAAGATTATTAAAGTGTACTAAATGTGGAAAATGGACTTGGTGTAAAAAACTAACCAAGAGATAAATGTAAGTTTATTGAACGGTATTTGTTTATAAAAGGGTTTTAGATTCAAGACAAAAGACAAATAGTAAACGGATGTGTAGAATTTCTACGCATCCGTTTTTATCATCTCAAAAAGCAATTATATGAATAGTGATATTAAAAACTTCCGATTTTAGCAATGTTTTATACGCCTTGTAATATGTGCATATTACGGATATTAGGGTCGTCAATTTTCTCGTTAACGGTATAAGCAAGCATTTCCATTTCGGCACATTTTGCCTTTGTTAGACCCTGAAATTGCAATTCTTCGGAAATTTCCGTACAAATGTTTTGTATAATTTTAGTTTTTTTCTTAACTTCGCTTTCAGTATTGCCGCTTGATAAAAGATATTCCAAATCTTTTGCCAGTTCACCTGATTTAAGACCTCTTAAACCGCGAAAACTCCATTTATAATAGGGCATATACGTGCGGTTAAGCAGGTAAATACAATGTAATGCGCTTTGAACAAACTCAAAAATCGCAAGTTGCGCCGCTGCAGAATCATTTCTCGAAATACATCTTAAATAGTTATATTGTCCTGACTGTCCCATAAGAAGCAAGTGTCCTGCCAATTTTTTCAAGCGAATGTCTTCGGGAAAATAACGGAGATTTTCTCTGATTAAAGAAAACAGACCGAGATTATCGCAAAAAACTTCGCCGTTTGTTGCTTCAAGTAAACTGTATTCGGGAAGGCTAAACCATTGCTCAACGGTAAGGTTGCCGTCAGGACTTCCGACTTTTGATGAAAAAAAGTCTGCTATAGGGATAACTCCGTGACGGTTACCGCCAACGGGGTTGAGGGGGTTGCGTGTAAAACCTAAAAACTCCTTTGGGAGCTTTAAATAAGCGCGCTCAAGTAAAAACGCGCTTCTGCGGTCAACGATATCCTCATCAGGCAAAAAAATACAAAATCCCGGCTCAAAATCGTGGTCTTGTGAAAGGTCATCGTCAAAACCTGAACATTCAGAACCGCTTCCTACAAGACCAATGGCTAAAAAGGGCATAATTTCGGAAAATTCCCGTTCAAGAATTTCTTTTCCAAAAGCTTCATAATACTTTTTTGAAAGTTCAAGACCCTGCATATATCCTCCTTGAACGCTCGTTAAGTTCAGTTGCATAGTCTTCGTAACCGTAATATCCAAATACTGACGCACATTTCTCGCACACGAAAGCATAGTTTCCGTCAGTTCGGTCTTTGCCTGCATTCATACAGTTAATGGCTTTTTTTATAAGTTCGTCAATTTCGGCTTTTGCTTCAATAAGACCAAATTCAGTTTCCTTGGCGGTTGCCATATTAAGATAGGTTATCGCTTGTTCAGGTTCTTTTTCGGGCAAAGCTTTCATAACATCAAGAGCCTTAATATAGAGGTCTTCCGCTTCTTTGAATCTTTTTAAATCAACCAAAGCAAGACCCATATTGTTATAAAGTCCGCCAAGTCTTTCATCGCAGGGTGAAAGATTTTTTTCATAAATTTCCTTTGCCTTTTCATAAAGGGGAAGTGCAGATTCTGCCATATCAAAGGCTTTAAAAACAGTTGCGCTGTTAAGATAAGTGGTGGCGGCGCCAACGTTATTTTCAATGCCCATTTTTTCAACCTGAAATAAGGCATCCTCCGCATACTTAAAGGCTTGCTCTTTTTCGCCAAGCTTTCTTGAAATGCCCATAAGCTCGTTTTGAATCAAAAGTTTTCCGTGATTATCACCTATAAAATCTGCTTCGGAAAGCCAGTAATTAAGAAGGCGTTTTGCGCCTTGATAATCGTTAGCTTTAAGAAAAGAATCGAGCTTTTCAAGGACTCTGTCTTTGGGAATCATTGCGCCACCTCCATTTTAATTACGGTTACTCAAACACTCCCGTTGAATAATAGCGGTCACCTGAATCAGGTAAAAGCACTACAATTTTCTTGTTTTCGTATTTTTTTGCAGTTTCTATTGCGGCACACAGGGCACAACCTGAACTTATACCGCACAAAAGACCTTCCTTTTGAACGAGAAGTTTTGTATATTTATAGGAATTTTCATCAGAAACAGTTAAAATCTCGTCAAGCACGTTAATATCAAGAGTTTTTGGAACGAAATTTGCACCGATACCCTGAATTTTGTGAGCACCTGCAACTTTTTTAGTTAAAAGGGGAGATTTTTCAGGCTCAACACCGACAATTTTTATTGAAGAATTCTGCTCTTTTAAAAACTTACCCGTACCTGAAATTGTACCGCCCGTGCCAATGCCTGCAACGAAGACGTCCACCTTGCCGTCAGTATCATTCCATATTTCAACACCGGTTGTGTTGTAGTGGCTGACGGGGTTTTGCTCGTTTTCAAACTGACCTAAAATTACTGCGGATTTTTCGGTCTTTTTAATTTCTTCAGCCATTTCAATGGCACCCTGCATACCTTTTTTTCCGTCGGATAACTTGACGATCGCACCGTAAGCGGAAATAGCCTGAATACGCTCTTTACTCATTGTATCGGGCATAACGATAACTGCTTTATAGCCTTTTATTGCGCAAACGAAGGCGATGCCTATGCCCGTATTACCGCTTGTTGGCTCAATAATTACTGTATCTTTTGTAATTGTACCGCACTTTTCATAATATTCTATTATGTTTTTTGCAATTCTGTCCTTTGCGCTGCCTGCAGGGTTAAGTGATTCTACTTTAGCATAGATATCACTTTTTAAATTAAACTCTTTTTTTATGTTTTTAAGCTCCACTAACGGTGTGTTGCCCACAAGGTCAAGGGCGGAAGAATAAATTTTCATAAAAACCTCTATTTCAAAAATGCGTTAACCTGATCAATTCTTGCATAATTCTGACCGTCGCCTTTAAAGCATACGATATGAATTTTTTCAGCAAAAAGTTTGTCAAAATCAAAATTGCGGATAAAATCTTTGTTGTCACGTACTTCTGCGATGGTAATCATTTTGTTTTCACTTTCAATAACTACGTCAAAATCGCGCAACGTGAAATTCTGGTCAACAAGATACACGGCTACGTTGTTAATAAATGACGCTTCTTTAAGAGTAACGATAAGTGAAACGGGGTTTTCGTAAGAACATTGTTCTGAACTTGCCCAGCCTGAGAATCTTGCAGTTAAGCCGTTAATTGCTTTTTCGGGCAGACCGCGAAAATCGTAGTTTTCGTGCCAGTCACTTGCAGTTGCAGAACCGCCGATAGTAAGACTCTTTTTACCGTAACCCGTTACAGTTAATTTCTTTTGCTCGTAAACGTTGCCCTTATAATCCTTAA
>JAZROC010000215.1:0-1435 GCA_045648525.1 Clostridia bacterium | reverse complement strand
GTATTTTTAGGCTATGTATTAACTAAAATTTCAAAACAAAAAAATTACGATCCAAACGAGGATTATTTGTATCAATAGTATGTATTACGATATAGCAAAAGAAAAAGCAGACAATTTAATAAAAAAGCAAAGCGCGTTAATTCTTGCCATTGAATCCTCCTGCGACGAAACAAGCGCGGCAGTTATAAAAGACGGCAGAATTTTACTTTCAAACGTTATTTCAACCCAGATTCCCATTCATAAGAAGTATGGGGGAGTGGTGCCTGAAATTGCATCGCGCTCACATACTACCGCCCTTGTTCCCGTAGTAGAGGAAGCATTGGAAAAAGCAAAGGTCACTTTGGACGATATCGAGGCAATAGCGGTAACGCAGGGACCGGGTCTTATAGGCGCGCTTTTAACGGGCGTCAATTACGCAAAAGCAGTTGCCTTTGCAAAAAAGATTCCGTTAATCGGTGTGCATCATATTCAAGGGCATATTTCGGCAAACTTTATTGAGTTTCCGGAGTTAAAACCGCCCTTTATTGCCTTGGCGGTTTCAGGGGGACACAGCCACATTTTAAAGGTTGATGATTACTGCAAGTTCACTCTTATGGGCTCAACCCGTGACGATGCGGTTGGTGAGGCTTTTGATAAGGTTGCCCGCGTTCTTGATTTAGGTTATCCGGGCGGTGTCAAAATTGACGAATTGGCAAAGGAAGGCAACATTGATGCCTATAATTTCACCACTCACCTTGAAAAAGAGGACAATTATGATTTTTCCTTTTCAGGCGTAAAGACGGCAGTTGTAAATCTTGCCCATAATTTAACGCAAAAGGGCGCGGAATTACCTAAAGCAGATATTGCCGCAAGTTTCCAAAAAAGCGTTGTAAGAATGTTGGTTGAAAAGGCTGTAAAGGCGGCAAAGGACGTTAATTTCAATAAAATAGTTATGGCAGGCGGTGTGGCGGCAAACTCCCGTTTGCGCGGGGAAATTGAGCGAATGTGTGCTTCGGCACAGATAGAATTATATTATCCCTCGCCCATTCTTTGCACCGATAATGCGGCTATGATTGGCGCGGCAGGTTTTTATACGTTAATGAACGGAAAGATTTCCGATATAAACTTAAATGCTTTTGCAAGCCAAAGTCTTGGGACTTGAATCAGTTTCAAAATGTAAAATTTCTGTTTTAACTGTGTCAAAGCCCTTGATAATATTTCCCATATTATCTGCGGTCTTTTCCTTGTTAAAATCAAAAATTTTATCATTTTTAAATCTTCGACCTGAAACGGCTCAATTTTGGTTAGATTTGGGTGCGGAGGACGCATTAAGGCAGGTCGCCTTAAAAGGACGACAAACCCGAATATAGCCTAAATTCAGTCGTTTAAGGCTGATTTAAGTTATAATGCTTCGGCTACTATTATAACACGAATTACTTATTTTGCAAGTAATTTT
>JAZROC010000214.1:0-5747 GCA_045648525.1 Clostridia bacterium | reverse complement strand
GGGCATAATGAAGGAAATTCTCGATAACCTCGGAATCAATTACAAGATAGGTATCGGCGAAGCTGCCTTCTACGGTCCCAAGCTCGACATTCAGATAAAGAATGTTCACGGTAAGGAAGATACTCTTATTACAATTCAGATTGACCAGATGCTTGCAGAAAAATTCGGTATGGAATATACGGATAAAGATGGTAGCAAAAAACATCCTTATATTATTCACAGAACTTCGATTGGTTGCTATGAAAGAACTCTTGCATTGCTTATCGAAAAGTTTGCGGGCGCATTCCCAACGTGGCTTGCACCTGTTCAGATTAAAGTTATGAATCTTACGGACCGTACAGATGAAGCTTGCAAAAATCTTGTTGCTAAACTTCAGGAAGCAAATCTTCGTGTTGAATACGACAACAGAAATGAAAAAATCGGTTATAAAATCCGCGAAGCTCAGCTTGAAAAAGTTCCTTATATGCTCATTATTGGTGATAGAGAAGCAGAAGAAGGAAAGATTTCTGTGCGCTCAAGAAAAGAAGGCGACCTTGGTACAATGACGGCTGACGAGTTCCTTGCAAAGATTTTAGTTGAAGTGCATACAAAACAGTTATAATTAGGTGATTATATGAAAATTTCTCTTTCGTCATGCGGTTTTACAGGATTATGCAATACACCTAAAGAACTCATTGAGGCTTGTTCAAAAACAAAATTTCGTTATATTGATTTCTCTTTCAGTAATTATATAAATTCTGAAAATTTTATCAAGGAAATAGAAGAAAGTGCTGATACCGCTGGAAAGTTAGGTATAGGTTTTACTATGGCGCACGCTCCGTATCAGTATAACCCTCATGCTAATCAGGAGTATTTTGACATTCAGGTTGAACAAATGAAGAAAGCATTTGAGGCATGCAGTATTCTTGGCATTGACAGAATGACCGTTCATTCAGGGTTTTCTTGCAGTAAAACAAGGGAAGAAATGATGCAAAAGAACGTTAGGTACTATAATGCAATTCTTCCTTTTGCTGAAAAATATAACGTTAAAATTATGATAGAGAATATTGCTGAAGAAATTTACAAAAGAGTTTTTGTAATCGAAACTGCCGAAAATATTCTTGAGTTAAAGTCAATGCTTAATGATCACCCTCTTATAAAAGCCTGTTGGGATACTGGGCATGCAAACACTAAAGGTCTTGATCAGTATGATAACATCGTAAAATTAAAGGGAGAACTTTGCGGATTACATCTTCAGGATAATAATGGTTATAATGACGATCATATGCCTCTTCTTATGGGGACGGTTAACTTTGACGAGGTAATGAAAGGGCTTCTTGATATTGGCTATGACGGTCCATTCAATATGGAAACGAAGTTATTTAATGGAGGCAAGGCGTGGCCTAATTTCCGTAGGAATTTTACTGAACAGTCAAATGCAGAACACCTGTTGTTTGATCCTGATACTGAACTTAAATTATATAGCGTTGATATTATGTATAATATTGCAGAATACATTCTTAGAAAGTACAATATAGGTGTTGACTAAATGAAATATAATAAATTTATTGCAGAAATTGATGATGAATCAATTCCTGCGTTAAAAGAACATCTTACAAAGCTTGATTTAAGTCTTTCCTATGCAAAAATGATTTGCAATCGTGTCGACGGAAAATATAAGGAACAGTGTACTGACGTTTATTTCGTTGCTTACGAAGATAATAAAATGTTTTCTCGACTTTGGTACGGGTGGGGAAAACACGAAAATTCAATAGGTAATTTCGGTAATTTTCTAACAGTTGAAGAAGCGCGAGGAATGGGAATCGGCAGAGAAATGCTTAAAATGTGGAACGAAGATGTTATTGAAAGGGAAAATTTACCGCTCGGTTTATTTTGTTCCGCAGGAAGTAAAGAATTAGTTTCTTTATATGCTAAATTTGGTTTCAGGCTTGCTGTGCGCAACACGGAAGTCGGACCGTTATACAAGCCCCTTGGCGACAGTCCCGAAACCTTTTTTGAGTTTTGCGAAAAATATTATACGTCAACTGATAAACTTTATGCTAAAAAAGCAACTGTTGAATATAGACACGAGATTGATTGCTTATTAAAGTTTGCGTTACTTGACAGAGGCTTATCTTTTGGTTTTGATGAAGCAGCTACCATTGAAGAAACGTTGGTTTTTGATAAAAATTTAGAAGTCAATATTCTTTTTACAAAAGATAATAAAGTTGGTGGTTGGCAGATAATTTTACCTGATGGTACAATTAAAAATCAAGTTTTTCCTCTTTATACAGACAAAAAAATCGAAAATGCATTTTAATTCTTAAAATTTATAAATATGCATACTTGCAAAAATAAATTTATATGGTATAATATTATAAAATATTATACCATTTTTTTGTGAGATTTTTTATGCTTAATAATATTAACTTTCCAAATGATTTAAAAAAATTGAATATTGATGAGCTTAAGACTCTGGCAGAAGATGTTCGTAAAGTTATAATTGATACGACGTTAAATAATGGCGGACATCTTGCGTCAAATTTAGGCACCGTTGAGCTTACAATAGCGCTTCATTATGTGTTTAATATGCCAATGGATAAAATAGTGTTTGACGTTGGTCATCAGGCATATACCCATAAGCTTCTTACAGGAAGAAAAGATAACTTTTTCGGGTTAAGAAAAAAAGATGGGTTAAGTGGCTTTCCTAACCATAGGGAAAGTGAATACGATATTTTGGATGCGGGACATTCTTCAACTTCTATTTCTGCAGCATTGGGACTTGCAAGGGCTCGTGATATAAATAATGAAAATTATAACGTTGTTGCGGTAATAGGTGATGGTGCTATTGGCGGAGGAATGGCTTTGGAAGCTTTAAATGATGCAGGATCTTCCCCAAATACCAATATTATAATTGTGTTGAACGATAATGAAATGTCAATTTCAAAAAACGTTGGTGCATTATCGAGCAACTTTACAAAGCTTCGTTCTGCAAAAAAATATATTTTAAGTAAAAATAGATTAAAGACTTTTTTAGGTAAAATTGATAAATCCGGCAAGCTTTCAAATTCGATTGCTCATTTAAGGGATACAGTCAGATATCTTTTTATAGGTGAAAATATTTTCGAAGCTATGGGCATAACATATTTAGGTCCTATTGATGGTCACTCCATAGAAGCTTTAATTGATATTTTTACAAGAGCAAAAGATTGCAAAGGACCTGTTATTATACATACAAGCACAATAAAAGGTAAAGGATATTCACAAGCAGAAAAAAATCCTGAACGTTTTCACGGCGTTTCTCCTCATAAAAATACAAAGGCAAACGAAGTTAGTTATACAAAAATTTTAGGTGATACGTTGTGCCGCTTAAGAGAAAATGATAGTAGAATTTGCGCGGTAACTGCAGGTATGACTTACAATACAGGTCTGCTTGAATTTTCTGAAAAATTCAAAGATAATTTTTATGATACGGGAATTGCTGAACAACACGCAATAGCGATGGCTGGTGGATTGGCAAAAGGTGGTCTAAAACCCTTTGTCGTTATTTATTCAACGTTTTTGCAAAGAGGCTTTGATCAGATTTTTCACGATATTTGTTTGCAGGAAGTGCCTGTAACTATTTGTATTGACCATGCAGGACTTACAGGTGAAGATGGCGCAACGCATCAGGGAATATATGATTTAGGCTTTTTGCGAGCAATGCCAGGTTTAATTGTTCTTGAGCCACGAGATACTGAAGAATTTAAAAGAATGCTTGAATATTCAGCTAATATTGATAAACCTGTTGCTATAAGATATCCTAAAGGTGCAGTTGAAACAATTAATGGTGAAAAGCCATTTACAAATCCAACGTGGGATTTCATTTTAAGAAAAGATAATGGTGCAGTTGTTTCGTTTGGTACAACACTTTCTGTTGCGGAAAAAGTTGCAGAAAAGTTTGGTATGTCACTTATTGATGCACGCTCATTAAAGCCTTTTGATGAAAACGTACTTGAACAAATTAAAGATAAAAAGATTTGTGTTATTGAGGATAATGCATCAGAGGGCGGTCTTTTAGAGGGGATTTTAAAATATTATTCAAGTAAAAACATAAATGCAAATGTTTGCGGATTTTCGTTAAAGGATGACTTTTTAAAAGTAGGAACCGTAGAAGAACAACTTGATGATAATGAAATTAACGTTGAATTGATTATTAAAAAAATACAAGATGAGATTAGATAAAGCGATTTTTCAAAGAGGAATAGTGCAATCAAGAAACAGAGCGGCTTTATTAATTGCAGAAAACAGTGTTTCGGTTAACGGAAAAATTGTTTCAAAAGCTTCTTTTGAGGTTAATGATAACGATATAATTGAAGTTGCTGACTCTATTGGGTATGTTGGCAGAGGCGGTTTAAAACTTGAATTTGCTTTAAATAAATTTAATATTAATGTAAACGATAAAAATGCCCTTGATATAGGTGCGTCAACAGGCGGCTTTACGCAATGTTTGCTTAAATTCGGTGCAAACAACGTTTGCGCTGTTGACGTTGGTCATGGACAACTGCATGAAAGTCTTTTGGAAGATGAAAGAGTCAGGCTTATTGAAAAATTCAATGCTAAAAACCTCGAACCTGAAATCATTGGCGGCAAAAAAGATATTGCTGTTATGGACGTCTCATTTATTTCGCAAACAGAAATTTTTCACGCAATGTTTTCTTGTTTAAAAGAAAATGGCATTGCAGTTACACTGGTAAAACCACAGTTTGAAGTTGGTAGTAAGTTTTTAAATAAAAAAGGAATAGTAAAAGATAAAAAAATATACAAAGATGTTTTGATAAAAATACAGGAAAACGCATTGATTTACGGTTTTTCTGTTTTTAATATTTGTAATTCACCTATACTTGGCGGCGATGGCAATACTGAATTTTTAGTTGAAATAAGACGCGGTAGAAGTGAATTTGAGCAAGTTTATCAGAACTTTTTGAAAGGATAATATTTTGAAGAATTTAGGCATTTATGTAAACAGAAATAAGGATAAAGATTTTTCTGTTACAAATAAAATTGTTGAATATGCAGAAAAAGAAGGATTTGTTTGTCAGATTCTTCTCGATTCGAAAAACAATAAAGATTTTGAACAAATAGAGACACTTTTAAGCAAACAAGATCTTGTTGTTGTACTTGGCGGCGATGGTACGATTTTAAGAATTGCCTCTGTTGCGGCAAAAGCGAATATTCCTGTTTTATCAGTAAATTTGGGACATCTTGGATTTTTGACTGAACTTGAACTTGATGAGATTCAGGACGGCATAAAAAAAATAAAAGAAAATCAATTTTTAATTGAAGAAAGAATGATGCTTTCTTGTAATGTAAACGGAAAAGAATATCTGGCGCTTAATGATATTTGTCTGCAAAGGGCGAGTCGTGCACGTTTGTTGAAATTTAAGGCATATGCCGGAAATGAGTTTATAGATTCTTTGTCTGCAGATGGCGTTCTTGTTTCTTCGCCCACCGGCTCAACTGCATACTCTTTGTCAGCAGGAGGTCCTATAGTTAGCCCTAAATTAAGTTTGATGCTTATGACTCCTATTTGTGCGCATACTTTACGTGCAAGACCTATCGTTTTTAGTGATGATGAAACACTAACGTTTATAACAGAGGAAAAATGCGGTTTTGCAGTTATTTGTGACGGACAACACAAGCAAAGTGACGAGATTATTGAAAGTGTAAAGATCTCAAAATCCAGATATTTGCTTAAATTAATCAATTTTAAACAAAAAAGTTTTTTT
>JAZROC010000213.1:0-10769 GCA_045648525.1 Clostridia bacterium | reverse complement strand
CTCGCGAAGTGAAGGAATACCGGGCGTATTTCGAGCGACAAGAGTCGTTTTATGCGCAAAAGCAGTTCTGTTGGGCGTTATGAGTTCGGCTCCCTTCGGCTATACTTTATATTGCTTATCCCGAGCATTACTCCTAAAAACGTGTCAAGGGCGGAAATGGTGCCTACGACCTCTTCACCGAAGGGAAATCCCCAAATTCCCGACAAAGCGAAGTAGAGCGTTGCAAGGGCAGGAAGAAGATAAAGAGCTATCCATTTTAAAATATCGTAAGTTTTGTTTGATAATTTCATAAAAGCACTTCCTTTATAGCGTTTATTTTTGTTTGAAGCTCGTCGGCGCGTTTCTTTTCCTTTTCATATAAGGCTTGATAATCTGAGGGCATAAAAACTTCCTTGGCATAGCCTGCCGAAAGAGGTAAAACGCATATATACCCGCTTATTCCGTTATATACAGTTTTAAGCCACGTGGTATTTCCGCTTACCTTCATTTCCGTTCCGCTTATTATCGTTCCTTTAGGTGCCACACCGATTTTCGTACCGTTAGGAGTCTTTCTTATATTCATTTCGTCAAGTAATTGAAAATATCTCATTATTCCTGTTTCTTCCTTTTCATAGATTATATACGGCAGTTTGCCATGCTTTTTCCAGTTGCGCGTAGGGTATCCCGAAACCTTTTTGTTAACCGCAGTTATCTGCACGCAGTTTTTAAATGCAGGAGTGCACTCAACGGCAAGGTCGTTTCCGATATACACACCAATATGCCCTTTAAGCCACAGAGCCTCACCAATTTCAATATGCGAAAAATCTTCAGAAACGTCGGAACAACGTTTAATCATAGTATCGGCATTTATATCGGGCACGTCGTTGCTTAAATATACTGCACCGCCGTAATTTTTGCTTTTATCGCCCTGCCAACCCCACAAAATTGATTTTATAAGACAAACGCAGTCAAAGCCCCACGTATCTTCGTCGGCAGAAAGAATCATTTTCTTGCGCTCTTCCTCTTTATTATAGGAATGATTTTCAGTATATCGAGCCTTATTCTTCTGGTTCATATTGGCACCGATACACCCCATAACGTAAAGGGTTTTGTAGTTTTCTGCAACGTCCTTGCACTTTTTCACAAATTCCATATTGTTCAATATATCACCCTCCATTTAATTACTTCATCTTTAATTTTGTCAACAAAGGAATTTCCCTTTAACGCTTTATATGATTTATACATTAAAAGGAAATTCTCAAGTTCGTACTGCCGTATTTCTTTTTCGTCCAGGTGCTTATAATAAGTTGCAAGCATATGTGCGCGAAGTTGACATTTTTCACCGTCGCTGATTTTTTTTACCCACGTTAAAAAAGTAAAAAGCGTGGCAAAAATCACCGATAATGCGCTTATGATTTCAACAATTAAAAATAGATTTTCCATAATTATCTCTTTATCATAATGATATCGTTCTCTCCGCCAAACTGTTTATAAGTCCTGATAAAACCGTTATCGTAGTACACGATAATTTCATTTTCGCCTTCGCCCGCTGCCCAATTAAAGCACTTCGCCGTAAAGCCAACGTAATTGATGCCGCCAACGGTAACGTTTTGTGCAGTGCTTACAAGTTCCTGCTTTGTCTGTTGCGGATTTTTCGTACCGTCATTAACCAGCCAGCCGGGATACGCCGAACAATAATATGACCACCGATAAGTTTTGCCCACTTCAAGAGACTCGCTTGTAGCACAAGAATAGTTATTGTACTGATTCAGCACCGCGCTATCAATAATGGTAACGGTTTCCTCTTTAATTCCTAAAAATGCTTTGGCTTTAGCCTTTTCGTCATCGGTCCAACTGATTTTTGCATCAGTCAGCGCGCACTTAACGGCATAGTCAACATTAGAAGGAGTAATAGGCATAAACTTCTGCGTACGCTGTTTAATCAAACCGTTGGAGGGAGTCTGTATAATAATCGTATCACCCGATTCAGGCGAAGAATTTCCGTATCTGCCCGAAGAAACACCGTATTGAGAGTTGATTCGCAAAATACCTGCATTGCCCTTTGAATCGGCAAACTCGTCCTTTTTAACGCAAAAATCAACGTCCTTTTTGATGCTTTTTATTTCATTATTAACATCATCCCTCATACTTTCGGCATTGGCAACAAGTTTTTCTGCCCTGTCAAGAAGCGAAAGCAGATATTCTTCGCACGCAGAAAGATTATAAACTAAATCATCGTTTCTTCTTTTTGACGTAGTAAAGAAAATTTCAGAGGGAATTGATATAACCTCTTTCAAAACCGAACCGTTTCTGATAATGGTGATAACAAGTGTGGAGCGCATCTTTCCGCCATACTGCGTAAACTTTTTAGGTATTGCCCTTTTAATTAAAAGTTCACTGTCAGGCATAAGATTTTCCGAAGGGTCATAGCCTGCGCAATCAGATGCAAAATCAATTCTGAAAAAGACGTTTTCTCCCAAAGACTCATAGTATTCCCTGTCGATTTTGTAGGCAACAACCGTTGCGTTATGTTCATTTTCAACACCGCCCCACATTAAAAAATTAGGCTCGGCTTTTTTATTATTAATGGTATAAACTATTTCACGCATAAATTTTCTCCTTTCTAATCAATATTGTAGTATTGCTTAAGATAATCGTATTCATTGCTGTCGATTTTCCTGCCGCGGATAAGGCTCAACAACCGTCCCTCAACGTACTTTTCATAAGTGGGAATAGTTTTATCAAGCCTGCGCTCGTTGGCATATTCCTGACGTGAAAGCAAATTAAGGTCCTCAACAACCTGTGCAACGTGCTGAAGTTGTGCGGTAGTCAGCGGCACCATAACGTCAGGATCGTATTCATATTCAGGTTTAGGCTCTTTTTTGGGTGTACTGCCGGAATTACTGTTTTCATTTTTGCTGTTGGAAGTCTTTTTGCTTGACGATGAGGAGGATTTCTTTGACGCACTTAAAATCTTGGCTTCCGCCTTGATTCTTTCGGCTTCAACCTTTTGCTCTGCCTTGATTCTCTCCGTTTCCGCCTTGATTCTTGCTTCCTCAAGTTTACGGGCTTCTTCTGCCGCGTGCTGTTCAGCCTTCAAATCTTCCTTATATAAACTTTCGGCAGTATTTTCCGCCTTTTTCATATAATCGCTGTCGATTTTTAAAAACTGCTCATTTTTCTTATCATCAAGCAACTGAATTTCATTATCCCTTTCCTTAACCACGTTGTTGCGCACATTAACGTTTTCTTTCTGCAAGTTTTCAACAGTTGCCCTGTGCTTTGCATCGCGCCTCTTTTTTGAGTTCAATCCCGAATCAAGAAGTCCCATATTGCCCATAGCCTCCTTGATTTTTCGCTCGTCGATAAGCTTATTTATGTTTTCAGCACTGATGCTTTTATCATAATCGGCATCAATGCTTTTAATTTTGTCGCCGTACTCTTTTCCGACGATATTTTTATCAGTTGTATATTTGTTTTCGGTTGCCTGCATTTCCTTCTGCCTGGCTTCCTCCTGATTTTTAATAGCCTCCTGCAAATAGTCGTAATAACTTTTTGCCATAAAATTCCTCCTTTTATCTAATCAGTTCGCCGTACCTGAAACGAACGTTAAGGGCATAAAGAACAAATCTGCCCTGCCCCTGCAGACGAAGTCCCAGTGTTTTCACAACGCGCCTTTGCGGCACAAGACAATTAAAAAAGCCTGTTTGCACGTCCGAAAACTCCTCATCAGTTATAAAAGAAACTGCAAGATTGTGGCTTTTCACACCGTCAACGTAAACCTTCTCAAGCACCTTAAGCCTGTAGGGCACGTCAAAATCAAAATGTCTGGTTTCAACAAGATAATTAACAGGAGCCAGCTTTTCCTCTTTTTTCAACTGACTTGGCTCAACTGCAATTTCAAAATACGTGTCCTCGCTTTCTTCATCTGAAAACGTCATTACGTCAACAAAGCAGGTGCCCGCATGTTGCGTTTTTACCCACAATGAAAGTTGCTCATCATTATTTACAACCGCAGTGATTTCCTGCGGCAGATGCCACACAAACCACGGAATACGCATATTCGCAGTGCTTTCCTTATCAGTTGAACGTATGTTCACATAGCCATAAGTATTGTAATCCATAACGAAAACTTCGTTTTTGCAAAACAGAAGATAGAAGCCGCCCCAATCGACACTTATTGCATCATCAAAGCTTTTCATTTTGGGCGCAACCATTTCAGAAACGGTATAAACGTTACTTTCCGAATACTGATTTTGCTCGGTAAGGGTGCAGATATTGCCTGACGAAGCCATAAACACAAGGCGGTTTCTTAAAAGCTGGACACTTTTTGCGCAAATGCAACCAATGGCAGGATGTATAAGAGTCATAGGAAAATAAGCATTGCCTAAAGTAATATCTTTTTTGCTTGCTTCAGTTTCGCCAACGTTATACTGGGTGGAATAAATTTCCTTTTCCTTAAAAATAATTAAACTTGAGCCCTGTTTAGCTAAAGCAGTAATTTTCTGCCCTTTATCGCCAACGTAGGCATAATTGCTTTCAGGAAAATATAAAGGACTTTCAAAATCACTCCACACCAACAACGATTTTTCCTTTTTGTTGCCGCCAAGAAAAAGCCTGCTTCCGCCGTTTATGCCAAGGGCATTGTTTCCGTACCACACAGCCTGCGTCATTAAAGTAACTTTTTCCCAGTTTTTATTAGGTCGCGGCGCATCAATTACCAGGTTATTGTTAACATAATTTTCAATGGAAATATAGTCAGGACTCACCTTTTTTACGTCACCTGACGAGTTTAACGTAACGTGGCACACATTACCCTTAATAAAAGCGTGCATATATAAATCGTCCCCTGCAATTTCCATTTCGGCCTGAGTTTCAACTGTAGGCGCGTTTTCTTTGGGACAATCAACCATATGCCTATGCACCGCACCGGCAGAGTCAACATAATCAAGAACAATACTTCCTTCGCAAGTGTTTGTTGTGTACGGCAAGCCGTATTCCATATACGAAACTCTGGAAAGTGCGTTACCCTCCTCAGCCTCAATGTAATTTTTCGTATCGTATTGAGAATATTCAATTCTATAGCGATTACTTAAAATATTGAAATTTTCAAACTGTGTTGCACCGCGGGCAAGCATAGCATTAATTTTACCGCTATCGTTATAGCAGGACCAGCAGTTTGTAAGCACGAGAGGCGAATAAATTTCAAAATCCTCCACCTTTCGAGGCGGCTTATATTGGCTTTCGCCCGTTCTTTCGACAACAAAAATTTTGTTATTGCCGCTTGAAAAAAGATAAATGTCCTCTTTAAAAATCACCGCAAAATAGGAAATATCAGTGCCGTCAAGGACGACAGAGCCAATATCTATGGCATCTGAATTGCTTACAAGACGCATATTTATTTTTGTGTTTGCGCTCAACTCTTCCTTGACCGTTTCAAGAAAATATCGTTTATTATTTATAACAACACTGTTCATTTCGTTGACGGAAACGTCCTGTACATTCTGATAAACGTTGTTTTCATTGTTAAGTCTTTTTAAGTTGGGTCTTGTTCTTAACGCGCCATCCTTAAACCACATATTGTCAACGTCGGTTAACTGATTATCGTTTATAAGAGTTTTGCTCATTACGTAGTTAACGCCGCCTGAAAAATCCTTTATTTTCAAATTATCGGAAACCTTGTTTCTTACGTAAGGAATCATATTTTCACCCCCCTTACACCGTCGGTATAACGTCTTCCATCACAGAATTGACGTGTTTTTTGCGTTTAAGATTATATATCTGCCCATAATAATTACTGTTTTCGCTATCGCCTAAACCTGCTGCAATAAGCGAAGCCACACCATAGGGCAAAACGTCAAAATAAAGTCTTTCGCCAAGATATAAAGGCTGGGTAAGTTCAGTAATTTCCCTGAAATTTTCACCATTATCAAGAAAAAAAAGTTCTGCGTAAATTCTGTTCAGGGCATTTATTGCAATAGCCTGAATACGACTGTCGTCAACACCTGAACACCCTATCATATTAGCCGCTTTTTCAATTATCCTCAATGCCGTCAACGCTTTTCGCCTCCCTTTCCTTTAAACTGTTAATAAGTCCCGTAACGTCAGGAATAATGCCTGCAGGCAAGCGTTTAAGATATTCTTCTGCCGTAATTACGCCCTTTTCAAAAAGATTGCCAAGGGAAGTTACCACCACCGCTTCGCCCCAGACGGTAGAATCACCAACGTCAACACGAGCATTAATTACAAGTTTTTTGCATTTTTCGCTATCGAAGAGCACGTATTTTGTTAAATTATCTTCCCTGATTTTCAAAGGTCTTTCACCGTACATATTCACCCAGAAATCAGCCCAGATACGCGCAATTTCCTCAACAAAGGAATAAAAGCGGTTTTTGTAAACCTGCATAGGTAAAAGTGCGGCTTCACGGGCGGCAATAATAGCCGATGCGTTGTCAGGTCGCACGTCACCTAACGCAACGTCATTGGCGCCTGCGTCAATTAACGTCTTTTCTGCAATGTCGTTTACAACACTTTGTAACTGCGATGCAAATCGTGGCGGTTCAACGTAAGAAATGGCTTTGTTAACGTCATAATCCTCCCCTGCGTTAAGATTAATAATCTGACCGGGGTCGTTGTTAACGCCATCGGTAACAAGGTCGCGGTTAACTACCACTTTGGGCATACCCGTTATCATTGTTGACCACACCGCCGCCGAAAGTGCGCGGTTAATGGCTATCTGGTTAGGTATAAGATAAGTAATTTCGCTGTCACCGTAAGCCGAAGAATTTCGGGGTGTCCATAAATAACTTGCAATGGGATAAAGGCTTAACTTGGTATCCCACATAGGCTTGATTACCGCATTTTCAGTAACGCGGATTGCCATAACGCGTGCCCTGCCCTTTTCATAAACCTTAAAGAATTTAGTTAAAACGGTAACACGCTCATTGTTTTCAGGCTCCCTCTCACCTCTGTCACCGGGGTTAACACCGCTATCGGCAGAAATAAGTTTGCTGTTTGCTTCCGCCTGACGCATTGCCTCCTGTTTAGTCATTCTCTGCGCAACAATAATGTATGGCTGACTTTGAATTTCGCTGTTATTGGGATCGCCTAAAACAACGTTAACAACGTTTAACACTTTGGCATTTATGTCGCCCTTAATTTCCGAAGTGCCTGCCTTATCGGCAAAAAGTCCCGTTTCAACGTTTTCATCCCAGTAAGTATAAATAAAGGAAGTGCCCGAAACGTAAGCGTCCTTCACCGCCTCTGCGGTAAGTTCGGAAAACTTCAATCTTTCCTTTGTGGTTGCAAAATACGACGTCAGATTTTTCATAATCTGATTGGTTTCATTAAAGGAATTATCGCCCCCGTCGTTGACGTCGGAAATTCCTTCTGCCGAATAGTTAACCGTAATAGGACTTGCGCACACCGTGGAAATTTTATATTCGCCAATACGTTTTATAACGTTTCTTCTTACTAAAGGTCGCGAATTTCCCGCCTGCACACCGTGCCATTGGTCGCCTACGAAAAACCTTTCGTTCATCTTGCTCTGCTCGTAAATTCCCCTGTCGCCAATGGAATTTTTATATTCGTTGCCTTGTTCGTATTCTTCAAATACTTCTTTGGGTTTGATATTCATAAAGTCCCTCTCTTTCCTGAAATATCCGTCGGTCAATTTTCTGACCGACGGAAACAAAATCTGCCTTATTCAACGCAGGCAAAAATGTGTTCTGCGCCTGATTTCTTTACGAAAATATCGTAATACAAGCGGTACTGGAACAAGTACGCATCTGCATCCTGATTCTGATTAGGTGCAAAAATACGAAGTTGTTCAGTCTTTTTAACAAGTGAAGCCGCTTCTTTGGGAAGCATAAGCATATGAACTGTTTTTGCATCGCTGTCCACAGTAAAGCCGCCGCTTGTGCTGGTTGAGCCCGCATCAAAAACGTATGCGCTCTTCATTCTTTCTGCCGTTACGGGAATAACTGCAATATCGTTGATTTTCTTAACCTTAAGGTCAATTTCGCCCTGCTTGAAATCAGAAACGATAATCATCTTCTGTAATTCAGGTGCGTTCATAAGAGCAGCGTATGCAGTAGGATCCATAAAGCAAACAAGTTCCTGATCAAAGCCTGCCTTTGCCTGAATGGCGTTTGCCATTTCAACAAACTGACCGTAAACCTTTAATGCATCAAAAGTGGAAGTATTGCCCTTTGCTTCGGCAACAGAATAAAGTTTTGAGATGTTGTATGCGTCCATTTCAGGAACAACCTGCGTGCGTACAAACTCCTTTAAAGTCTGACCTGCAAGGTTTGCAATGCCTGATTCATCCATATCCATTCTGTCAAGCTGAAGCTCTCTGCCTCTGTCGTTTTTAAGCTCGTAGGAAGTGTTTGTAACGGTAATTTTTCCCTGAGGGAAACCGTTATCGCGGTCATAATCGCCAAGACCAACAAAGTCAAGGTCAGGTAAAAGCACAGTTTTTGCGCCTACGAATTTTGCGGTAAGTACGTTATCGGCAAAAAAGCCGGTAACTGATTTCTGGGTAACAACTTTATCAAGTTCCCCTGCGAATTTTGTTGCGTATTCAATAGAATTTAAAGCCATAATTTTTTCTCCTTTTCTTATCTGTTAATTCCTTTAATAAATTGTGCCAAAAGGGAATCGTGTCCCTCTGAAGCACTATGAATATCTCCTGCGGTGGCAAGCAGATTTTCATTATTTTTTTGTTCGTTTTTATTAATTTTTATTTGCTCATCGTGAAAGAACTGCAAATACGCTTCCAACAAAGAAATATCCCTTGCTTTTTCTAAAACCTCTTTAGGAATTTTTTCAAAAGCATCAATTTCAGGGCATTTTTCCTTTAATTGAAAGAAGCCGTCGACAAGGCGCCTGTCATTCATTTCTTCCAACTTGGAGTCCTCAAAAAGTTCTTTTTTCTTCAAATCATTTGCGCTTTTATACTGTTGGACTGCCTCGTTAAAAGCAATTTCGTCGTCGGCAAACTGTTCCTTCAGTTGAGCCTCTTTTATCAAGCCGTCAAGGTCAACGTACTCACGTATGGTATCGAGAGGACTTTTGCCCCTTAAGTAAGCAAGATAGTTCAGTTCATTTATAACGGGCTGAAGGCTTTCCAACTTCAAACCCTTCTGTGCGTATTCCACCGCTTCATCAGGTGTCAGAACCATATCCTGATGGTTATATCGCACAGTAAAATTTTCTGCCTGTGGTTGAGCAGAAATAATTTCCTCATTTTCCATAAAATCCCTCCTGCGAATCGCCTGTATATTTCCAGAAATTTTCAAGTTCGCGTCTTTCTTTTTCTAAAATCCGCTTTTCTTCTTTGGTAAGTTGGCTGTTTTTCGGTGCTTTTCTGCCTGCATTATAGGAAACGTAAGCAGTAAAAGCCGTAAGAATCAGCCATAAAGTCAAAATAAGTAACGTCAAAACCATTCTCCTTTCATATCCTCCGGTGAAAAATCACATCGGATTTTCTCTTTAAAAATTTCTTTGGGTTTAAAAAATCTGACGTCGTAAAAACCGTAGCGCAGCGCGTCCATAAGATGATTGTTTCTGTCCTCCGGTTCGTTACTGTCCTTTTTGTAAACGTAATTCTGAAGTTCATAAACGGTATTTTTGCACTTTGGGTGAACGATTATTTTATATTCTTTAATTGCATTTATGCCGTTAACAACGCTGTCTTTCCCCTTTACCGAAGCCTGCACACGTGAAATTCCCATACGTCTTAAATCGTCGTTGGATTTAGGCTCCGCCGCATCTGCCCTTATTCTTTCCTTTGCAAAGCCTTTGTCCTTAATCATCTTTGCAATGTCCGAATTAAGCATTTTTCTGCCGTAATGCTCGTCAAAAATATAAATTTCCTTTAAAATGGGATTGACCTTAAATGCAATAAAAGCGGTGGGATCGTTGGTGTAGCCGTAATCAAGACCGAAAAAAGCGTTAAATTGCCACGATTCATCAATTATCTGCCCGTCACCGTTAAGAAAAATCCCCAACTTTTCCTGCTCAAAAGTTTCAACGCGCCAGTTTTCAAAAACAAGACCTTCTGAAATTCCCCACATACCAAGCCCTGCAACGCGGAATTTTTGCGGATTATCCCTTTCCATATCCTTAAAAAGCGAAATATCCGTTTCGTCTAAAAATTCGTTACAGCGAAAATCCGTTGTAAAGGTTTTAACGTTTTCCTGCGGAAAATCAAAAAATCTTTTTTTAAGCCAATGCTTTTCTGACCACGGGTTAAAAGTCAGAGTAGTCTGCTTAAACAAATTTTTGGGCACTTTACCGCGAGGCACCGAAAAATCCAGTTTCAAAAAGTCATCAGGATTATCAATTTCGAATGCCTCCTCCACCCACACCCAACACAAATAGCCTTTTGAAACGGTTGTTGAAGCAATTTTCAAAACGTCGTCAAAACCGCGGAAAAGTATTTTCTGCCCCGACGGCTTGTACGTCATTTCAAGAGGATTCAGGTTATTTTGCCACAGGTGTGCAACGCCCAATTTTTCCTGCGCCCACTTAAGTTGCGCAAAGGTGGAATCCTTATGGGTGTTGTAAACCGCCCTGATAACAAGCAGGTTACTTTCCTTGTACTTCATAATGCGATAGATAAAATTTATTGCAGTTGTTGAAGATTTTTTACTGCCTTTACCGCCCTTTAAAACGCGATATCTGTCCTTACACCTGAAATACTGACCATAGCCTTTGCCCACAACGTCAGGCAGATAGATAACTTTTTCCATATTCCCTCTTTTCCCCGATGGTTTAAAGTTGGT
>JAZROC010000212.1:0-2667 GCA_045648525.1 Clostridia bacterium | reverse complement strand
TTTGCAGGATGAAAGGTTGGGGATAAATTCAGGGAAGAATTTTACGCAATAAGTAATCCAGCCGGGTGAGCAGGAAGTAATCATAGGAAGAACTCCGCCATTTTTGATTCTGCCTAAAAGCTCGGTGCCTTCTTCCATAATGGTAAGGTCAGCGCCGAAATCGGTATCGAATACCTTGTCAAAGCCAAGACGACGCATTGCAGCAACCATTTTGCCTGTAACGCCTGTGCCGATGGGAAGACCAAATTCTTCACCTAATGAAGCACGAACTGCAGGAGCGGGCTGAACGCAAACGAACTTGTCGGGATCTGCAATAGCTGCCCAAACGTTATCAATTTCGCTCTTTTCATGAAGTGCGCCAACGGGGCAAGCTTCGATACACTGACCGCAGTTTACGCAGGGGCTGTTAGCGATTGAAACACCGAAAGCTGAACCAACTGTTGAATTGAAACCACGCTTACCCATACCGATTGCGCCGATTTTCTGAATATTCTGACAAGCGGCAATACAACGACGGCAATGGATGCACTTGGAGTTATCACGAACGATTGAAGGTGATACGTCATCAATGCAATCAGCTGCGAAAGTCTTTTCACCTGCATATGTGATTTCTGAAACACCGTACTCATTACAAAGAGACTGAAGCTCGCACTTACCTGAACGAACACAGGTTGTGCACTCACGGTTGTGGTTTGAAAGAAGAAGACCAAGGTTGTCCTTTCTTACCTGACGAAGTTTGGGAGTGTTTGTTTTAACAACCATACCCTCGCCTGCAGGCATAACGCAAGCAGCAGCAAGGCCTCTTGCGCCTTCGATTTCAACCATACAGATACGGCAAGCGCCGATCTGGTTTACGCCCTTCAAATAGCACAATGTAGGAATATTGATTTTTGCAGCTTTAGCAGCTTCAAGAACAGTTGTTCCTTCAGGAACAGTAACTTTAATACCGTCAACGGTTAAATTAATCATTTTTGTTTCCATTATTTTATACCTCCTACACAATTACTTAACTTCGATAGCCTTGAACTTACAGTTGCCAACGCAAGCGCCGCACTTAATGCACTTATCGGTATCGATAGCGAAAGCAGCAAGTTTCTTGCCGGGAGCAATGTAATCAGTTCTCTCGATAGCGTTTACAGGACAGTTCTTTGCGCAAAGACCGCAACCGATACACTTATCGCGCTCGATAACGTATTTTGCAAATGCCTTACAATAGTGTGCAGGACATTCCTTCTTATAAATATGAGCTTCGTACTCGTCACGGAAGAAACGAAGTGTTGAAAGAACGGGGTTGGGAGCTGTCTGACCAAGACCGCAAAGTGAAGAATCCTTAATTGTGTTTGCAAGGTTCTCAAGTTTTTCGATATCTCCGTCTTCGCCCTTACCTTCTGTAATTCTTGTAAGAATCTCAAGCATACGGCGTGTACCGATACGGCAGGGTGTGCACTTACCGCAGGACTCGTCAACGATGAACTCAAGGAAGAATTTAGCAATATCAACCATACAGTTGTCTTCGTCCATAACGATCATACCGCCTGAACCCATCATACAACCGATGGAAGTAAGTGTGTCATAGTCAACTGAAATATCAATGAGGTCTTTGGGGATACATCCGCCTGAAGGACCGCCCGTCTGAACAGCCTTAAAT
Organism: Clostridia bacterium; assembly: GCA_045648525.1. Taxonomy (GTDB): domain Bacteria; phylum Bacillota; class Clostridia; order Christensenellales; family QALW01; genus UMGS1322. Next base: position 1,019 of record JAZROC010000212.1, on the reverse strand, counting down.
TCCTTACCGTTGGGAATACCGCCACCGATGTTGTAGATAATCTCGCGAAGGGGTGTACCCATTGGGATTTCAACAAGACCTGTGTGTTCAATCTTTCCGCCAAGAGCGAAAATCTTTGTACCTGTTGATTTTTCTGTATCCATGCTCTTGACCCAGTCAGCACCGTTTAAGATGATGTGAGGAACGTTAGCAAAGGTTTCAACGTTATTTTCAACGGTGGGCTTGCCGTAAAGACCCTTAACTGCAGGATAAGGAGGACGAGGTCTGGGTTCGCCACGCTTACCTTCGATTGAAGTCATAAGAGCAGTTTCTTCACCGCAAACGAATGCGCCTGCGCCAAGACGGATTGAAAGGTCAAAGTCAAAGCCTGAACCGAAAATGTTCTTGCCTAAAAGACCATATTCTTTAGCCTGATCAATAGCAATCTGTAAACGTCTAACAGCAATAGGATACTCAGCACGAACGTAAACGTAACCAACTGTTGCACCGATAGCATAACCTGCGATAGCCATAGCTTCGATTAAGCAGTGGGGGTCACCTTCAAGAACTGAACGGTCCATGAAAGCACCGGGGTCACCTTCGTCAGCGTTACATACAACGTACTTCTGATCAGCCTTGTTAGGTGCGCAAAGTGCCCACTTTCTACCTGTGGGGAAACCGCCGCCGCCACGACCGCGAAGACCTGAATCGGAAACAACCTTAATAACTTCATCAGGAGTCATTTCAGTTAAAACTTTACCTAAAGCGGCATAGCCGTCCATAGCGATATATTCTTCGATGTTTTCAGGGTCGATAACACCGCAGTTACGAAGAACGATTCTCTTCTGTGTTTTATAGAAAGCAGTATCTGAAAGAGCAACGTTCTTAACGTCAACATTTTCTTCACCTGTTTCAGCGTAAACAAGACGCTCAACAACTCTACCCTTTAAAAGATGCTCTTCAACGATTTCCTTAACGTCTTCAGGAGTAACCTGACTATAGAAAGTACCTTCGGGATAGATGATAACAACGGGACCAAG
>JAZROC010000211.1:0-2172 GCA_045648525.1 Clostridia bacterium | reverse complement strand
CTATCACATTTTCAAAAAACTTAAAATGACAAGGGCGCAAGCGCTCGAGCACTATTTATCAATAGTTAAATCGGCATTTGATGAAGGAATTGTTCCTCGTTGTCACTTTGAAGATATTACCCGTGCCGATTTTTACGGCTTCGTAGTTCCCTTTGCGGCAGAACTTATGAAGTTAAGCGAGGAATCGGGTATTCCCATAAAAATCCGTGCTTGCGATACTATGGGCTTTGGTGTTTCATACCCCGGTGCTTCACTTCCCCGAAGCGTTCCGGGTATCATCTACGGTCTTAACCACTTTGCCGGTGTGCCCAGCGGTCAGATTGAGTGGCACGGTCATAACGACTTTTATAAGGTTGTTACAAATGCCGCAACTGCGTGGCTTTACGGTTGTGCAAGCGTAAACTGCTCACTTATGGGTATAGGCGAAAGAACAGGTAACTGTCCTTTGGAGGCTATGGCTATTGAATATGCTTCTCTTCGCGGCACAACTGACGGTATGGACCTTTCGGCAATTACCGATATTGCAAACTATTTTGAGCATGAACTTGGCTATGAAATTCCTGCAAACACACCCTTTGTTGGCAGAAACTTCAATGCAACCCGTGCAGGTATCCACGCTGACGGTATGCTTAAAAATGAAGAAATTTATAATATTTTCGATACAAAGGCAATTCTTAACCGCCCTGCAACTGTAATAGTTGATGCAACAAGCGGTACCGCAGGTATTGCGTTCTGGATAAACGGCTTCTATCATCTTGCAGGCGATCTTCAGATTGACAAGCGTGACCCCATCGTTATTAAGATGAAGAAACTTGTTGATAAGGAATATGCTGAGGGCAGAAACACCGCAATGGGTGATATTGAGCTTGACGCAATGCTTAAATCTATTGACAATGAGGCTCACACAGCCTTCAGTCATCACCATATTGCACGAAAATTGCGTGTTAAATAAGTTTATTTTGCCGATTTTTTCGATTTTTAACAATATTTTTTAAAAAAACTTAAGTTTTTTATAAAAAAGGTATGGAAATTTCTTTCAAAATAGTTTATAATACAAGTAACAAATATTAAGGAGGATTTTTCTATGATTAAAATTATTTACGGCAAAAAAGGCACAGGCAAAACAAAAAAGATTATTGAATGTGCAAATGAGGCTTCAATGACCTTAAAGGGCAACGTTGCATTCCTTTTTAACAATAAGGATTATATCCACGACCTTAAACATCAGGTTCGCTTTATCAACACAAGTGAGTACGGCATCAAAGGTGCGTATCTTTTCCTTGGCTTTGTATCAGGTCTGGTTGCTTCTAACTTCGACCTTGAAAGAATCTATGTTGACGGCTTCTTAAAGCATATGGACCGTCCTATTGTAGAGCTTGAAGATCTCTTTATCAAATTAAATAAATTCTGTGGTGAAAACAGAATTGACCTCATTCTTTCAGTAAGCGCAGAGAAGGAAGAAATTCCTGCGTTTATGCAGAAATTCTTGGTAGATTAAAAGGATAAAAAATATGTTATACACTTCCACAAGGGATTCTTCGTTAAAATACTCCGCGGCAAAGTGCTTTGTTCAGGGTATTTCAAATGAAGGCGGGCTGTTCGTTCCCGAAAGCTTTCCCCAAATAAGCTTAGACGAGATAGCCTCTATGTCGGAAATGTCTTATTCCGAGAGAGCATTTATGGTGCTCTCTCGTTATTTAACTGACTTTTCTAAAGAGGAATTATATGATTGTATCAATGGTGCTTACGGCACTAAATTTGATGAAATGGGTGTTTGTCCCCTTCATTATACCGATGATACAACAGCTGTTATGGAGCTTTTTCACGGTCCCACGTTGGCTTTTAAGGACGTGGCACTTCAGATTTTGCCCCGCTTCTTAAAGCACGCAAAGAAAAAGGAAAACGAAAATGCAACTATCCAGATTCTTGTTGCTACAAGCGGTGACACAGGTAAAGCGGCGCTTGAAGGTTTTCAGGACGTTGAGGGAATGGGTATTACCGTTTTCTTCCCCAATGAAGGCGTTTCAAAAATGCAACAGCTTCAGATGACAACGCAGGAAGGTAAAAACGTTTTCGTTTGTGCTGTTAACGGCAATTTTGACGATGCCCAGACGGGTGTTAAGAAAATTTTTGCCGATAAAAATATTGCTGACGAACTTTTGAAGAAAAACG
>JAZROC010000210.1:0-3757 GCA_045648525.1 Clostridia bacterium | reverse complement strand
AAGCCAAAGTCTTGGGACTTGAATCAGTTTCAAAATGTAAAATTTCTGTTTTAACTGTGTCAAAGCCCTTGATAATATTTCCCATATTACCTGCGGGTTTTTCCTTGTTAAATTCAAAAATTTTATCATTTTTAAATCTTCGACCTGAAACGGCTCAATTTGGGTTAGGTTTGGGCGCGGAGGACGCATTAAGGCAGGTTCGCCTTAAAAGGACGACAAACTCAAAAATAGCCTGAATTCAGCCGTTTAAGGCTGGTCCAAGTCTCAAGACTTCGGCTTCAGGCGGAATTGACGAATTTTACAGAAAGTGAGATATAAAAAATGAAAAAACCATATTACATTTCCACACCTATATATTATCCAAGCGATAATCTTCATATCGGACACAGCTATTGTTCAGTTGCGGCTGATACCATCGCGCGCTTTAAGCGTATGCAGGGCTATGACGTTTACTTTTTAACCGGTACTGACAAGCACGGTCAGAAGATTGAGAGAAAAGCCAAAGAAGCAGGCAAAACTCCGCAGGAATACGTTGACCATATCGTTGCAGGCGTAAAAAAACTCTGGGAGCTTATGGACGTAAAATACGACGGTTTTATCCGCACAACCGACGATTACCACGTTGAAGCGGTACAGAAGATCTTTTCAAAACTCTACGATCAGGGCGATATTTATAAGTCCGAATACGAGGGTTGGTACTGCACTCCCTGCGAAAGCTTCTTTACCGAAACCCAATTAGTTGACGGCAAGTGCCCCGACTGTGGCAGACCCGTTGAAAAAACGAGAGAGGAAAGTTATTTCTTCAAACTTTCAAAGTATCAGGACAGACTTATTGAGTACATTGAAAGCCACCCTGAATTTATTCAGCCTGCAAGCAGGGCAAAGGAAATGATAAACAATTTCTTAAAACCCGGTCTTGAGGATTTGTGTGTAAGCCGTACAAGCATAAAATGGGGTATTCCCGTAACCTTTGACGAAAAGCACGTTGTTTACGTTTGGATTGACGCTCTTTCAAACTACATTACAAAACTCGGCTACACTACCGATAACCACGAACTTTTCGATAAATACTGGCCCTGCGACGTACATTTAGTTGGTAAGGAAATTATCCGTTTCCATACTATTATATGGCCCGCAATGCTTATGGCTCTTGATTTGCCTTTGCCCAAGCAGGTTTTCGGTCACGGCTGGCTTGTTTTCGGTGGCGAAAAAATGAGTAAATCCCGCGGTAACGTTGTTGACCCCGTTATTTTGTGCAACAAGTACGGTGTTGACTCTATCCGTTATTTCTTGATGAGAGAAATGCCCTTCGGCTCTGACGGTAACTTTACCAACGAAGCACTTTTCTCGCGCATTAACTCCGATTTAGCCAACGATTTAGGCAACCTTGTTTCCCGCACCTGCGCTATGATTGAAAAGTATTTTGACGGTGTTCTTCCTGCACCCGAAGATAAGGCTGACCCCGATGACGAGCTTATTGCGTTAGCCGAAAACACTTATACGGAGTTTGCCAAAAAGATGGATGAATTCCAGCTTTCAACGGCCTTAGTTGAGGTATGGAAGCTCGTTTCAAGATGTAATAAGTATATTGACGAAACTATGCCCTGGGCGCTTGCTAAAGACGAAAGCAAGAAGGGCAGACTTCAGACGGTTATGTACAATTTAGCCGAGTGCGTAAGAATTATTTCTGTTCTTATTGCGCCTGTTATGACAAAATCACCTGCCAAAATTCAGGCTTCTCTGGGCGTTGACGAAAGCCTTACCACCTTTGAGTCTATCCAAAAGTTCGGCGGAATTAAGGCGGGAAGCAAGATAACAAAGGCAGAAGTTTTGTTCCCAAGAATTGATATTGAGGCTGAATTTAAGGCTCAGGAAGAAGAAAAGGCTAAAAAAGAGGCTGAAGAAGCCAAGAAAAAGGCTGAAGAAGAAAAGAAACAGGTTGAGGAAATTTCCATTGACCAGTTTGCTTCCGTTCAACTTAAAACTGCAAAGGTTTTAACTGCACAAAAACTTGAAAAATCAGATAAATTGCTTGTTATGACTCTTTTTGACGGTGAAAGGGAAAGAACTGTTGTATCAGGCATCGCCAAGCACTATACTCCCGAAGAAATGGTAGGCAAAACCGTTGTTTTAGTTGCAAACTTAAAGCCTGCAAAACTTCGCGGTGTGTTAAGCGAAGGTATGATTCTTTGTGCCGAGGACGAAAACGGCAATCTTTCACTTGTTTCACCTGAAAAGGCTTTCGGCGCAGGTTGTGAAGTAAGATGATGAAGTTTATTGATATACATTGCCACTATGATGACCCGCGATTTGATACGGACAGGGATGAAGTAATTTCATCCCTTCCTTTAAATAACGTGCTCTATGCCATAAATGCAGGTTGCACCGTTGAGGAAAGTCAGTTTTGTCAGGAAATGGCAGAAAAATACGAACATATGTATTTCTGTGCAGGCGTGCATCCAATAAATGCCGACAAACTTTCCGATAGCGGTCTTGAGAAAATAAAAGAGATGTGGAAGCACGAAAAGTGCGTTGGCGCAGGGGAAATAGGTTTAGATTATTATTGGGAAAATAACCCCTCAAAAGACGTGCAGAAAAAGACTTTTTTAATGCAGGTTCAGGCGGCAAAGGAAATAGAAATGCCGGTTGTTATTCATTCACGCAATGCAACGGGCGATATGGTTGATTTAATTCGTTCTGAAAAAATATCCAACGGTGTAATGCATTGTTTTTCAGAAAGCAATGAAACGGCAAAAATCTGCCTTGATGCAGGCTTGTATTTTTCCTTTGGCGGCACTTGTACCTTTAAAAATTCCGTGCGCGCTCAAGAAAATTTAAAGTACATACCAAAAGACAGAATTTTATTGGAAACGGATTGCCCGTACCTTGCACCCGTGCCCAACCGTGGCAAACGCAACGATTCTTCTAACATTATTTACGTAGTTGAGCATATTGCAATGCTTTGGAATATGACTCCCGACGAGGTTACAGAAATCACCAACGCAAACGCGATGCGGTTATTTAAAAAGTTGGGGAAATAATAAAGTGCCTAAAATGTTGAAAATGGTCTGCAAAATGCAGGCCGTTTTTTTGTACAGTCACATATGCGAATAATTTAAGTAAAATAATTCATATTAATTATATGCATATGTGTAAAAAGTGATAACAATAAATCAAAAAAACGCAAAATATAAAATTAAGGATATAAAAAAGGCACTTTCAAATAAAAAAACGCTTGATTTTTGATTTGAAGTGTGATATTATTGTTAATACAATGAAAAAAGGAGGTAAATTATATGCATTATAAAGAGTTAAAAGGTCTTTATTATGGCGACAATGAAAAATACGTCGAGGAATATTTAAAAAGATTTAATTCTGAAGAGTCTATAAAAATAGATTTCTTTATAGGGAAAAATCAAGCCTTTTTTCTTCAAAATGGCGAGGTAATGACGCTTGCTTACAAAATTTCAAAGTTAGATAAGAAAATCGGTCAGTTATGCAAAGAGTTACCCCCTGTGGCAATAGAACAATATTCAAAAAAGTGTTTGATTGATGAAATCGTTATTACGAACAAAATAGAAGGAGTTCACAGTAGCAGAAAAGAAATTGGTGAAGCGCTGGATATTTTAGAAACTCAATCAAGCGCAAAAGGGAAAAAACAGAGATTTCTTAGTTTGGTTAATAAATATCTGAAATTGATAAATGAAGAAACCATATCATTAAAAAGTTGCAAAGATATCAGGGATATTTATGATGA
>JAZROC010000209.1:0-4020 GCA_045648525.1 Clostridia bacterium | reverse complement strand
TTTCATACTTTATAAGAGTATCCATTCCTTTTAATAATGCACCGCCACCTGCAAGATAGATTCCTCTTTCCATAATATCAGCAGCAAGTTCAGGGGGTGTATCTTCGAGAGTAACCTTAACAGCATCAATGATAGCCATAAGTGGTTCTCTCAAGGCTTCACGTACGTGGCTTGAAGTTATAGTAACAGTTTTGGGAAGCCCTGAAACAAGGTCGCGGCCTCTTATTTCCATTGACTGTTCTTCGCCGGTGGGATATGCAGAACCAATACGAACTTTAATTTCTTCGCTTGTGCGCTCGCCTATTGCCAAATTAAATTCTTTTTTTACAAAATTCATTATTGCATCATCTAATTTGTTACCTGCAATACGCAATGAACGTGAAACAACAATTCCGCCAAGGGAAATTACAGCCATCTCGCTTGAACCACCGCCAATATCAACTATCATACAACCTGATGGTTCATTTATAGGAAGACCTGCACCAATAGCACTGGCTTTAGGCTCCTCAATTATTTCAACGTGGCTTGCGCCTGCATTTTTAGCAGCATCTTCAACCGCTTTGCGTTCAACGCCTGTTACTCCGCAAGGCACACAAATAACAACACGCGTTCTTGCAAGAGAGAACGTTCTTGGCATCGCCCTGTGGATAATATCTGAAAGCATTGCCGCAGTAACATCAAAGTCAGCAATAACACCATCACGCAAAGGTTTAACTGCAATAATATTTCCAGGTGTTCTGCCTATCATATTTTTTGCTCTTTCGCCAACCGCAAGAACTTCCTTACGACTGCCTGAAACCTTAACCGCAACTACGCTGGGTTCTCTTATAATAATGCCTTTGCCTCTTAAATATACAAGAGTATTTGCAGTACCTAAATCAATACCAAGGTCTCGGGTAAAAAATCCCATCAAAATGTCCTCCGTTTAATTTTTTGAATAATAATTAATAAGACCACCGCTTAAGAGTATATCTCTTTCATCTTTTGTCATGGGAACGATGCCCAACTTTATTTTTTGTGACATATTGTCCTTTATAACAAATGCTTCTGTTTCTGTTTTACCCTCAATTAAAGCCTGCTTAATTTCAGGAAGAAACACATAATCACCGCACGCAAAAAGTTGTGATACTTCTTTATTGCAGGTTAATGGTAAAATTCCCCAGTTAATAAGGTTACTTCTATAACGCTTCGTTGCATACTCAAGAGCTATATTACCCCATCCGCCAAGAACTTTTTGGCAACTTGCTGCTTGCTCTCGTGCAGAGCCGTCACCAGGCATATTTGCATATATAGCACTACCAAATACACAGTCGGAAATATTTATACCGTCAATTTTATTAAGGGTATTGTAAAGTTCTGCTCTTTCCTCGCTATCTTCAATCGCCTTGATTTCATCGGCACGAAGAACATATTCAGGGTCTTTTCTTGAAAGAGTATATCTTGAAAGTTTATAAGGATTTGAACGCAACGTACTTGTTTCACCTGAAGGAATAAGCTCATCAGTTGTTGTTACGTTATCACGAAGTACACTTGCCAGTTTAAGAAGAACCTGTTCAGGCATTTCTTTTAATTTTGGCCAGTCAGCAATGTTTGGTCCAAGAATAAGTTCTTCTTCCTCATTAGCAATGTTTCTGCCGTCATATACACGTTTTTTGTATATATCATTATGATAAGTATATTCATAATCGGTATATGATATATCAAGTTCATCAGCACCGGTAAGAATACCGCCGTTTAAAGCGGTAGCTGCAATACTACGCGCGTCCATAAGTGCAACAAGCGAAAGTTGACCTTCACCGGGTTTGCTACCTTCTCTGTTAGGGAAGTTACGAGTTGTATGGCGAATACTGAAAGCATTGTTTGCAGGAACGTCACCTGCACCAAAGCAGGGACCACAGAAAGCAGTTTTTATAATAGCGCCACTCTCCATCAAATCGGAAATAACACCATTCTGAACAAGTTCAAGATAAACGCTCTGGCTTGCAGGATATACGTTAAGCGAAAACGCATCATTTCCCGTGCTTCCGCCCTTCAAAATATCATTCGCGCAAGTTATATTTTCAAAAATGCCACCTGCACAACCTGCAATTACTCCCTGATCAACATGGAATCCGTCGGCTTTTAGCTTATCAGAAACGCAGCAATTACATTTAGGATATTGCTTTTTAATTTCTTCATCTAATTCCTTAAGAATTTGGGAAGCATTTGCTTTAAATTCTTTAATTGTATATGCATTGCTCGGATGGAAAGGAAGGGCTATCATAGGCTCAATTTCCGAAAGGTCTATTTCAAGCAAAGCATCATATTCGGCATACTCAAGAGGCTTTAACTCTTTATAATCTCCTTCTCTGCCGTGAGTTTTATAATATTCTTTAACTTTATCATCAGTCATCCAGATTGACGAAAGACAAGTAGTTTCCGTTGTCATTACATCAATACCGCAACGATAATCAACGCTTAAATTCTCTACACCAGGGCCAATAAACTCAAGAACCTTGTTTTTAACTTTGCCATCCTTAAAAACTTCTTTACACATTGCAATCGCAACGTCGTGAGGTCCAACACCCGCTTTAGGTGCACCTTTAAGATATACGGCAACAACGTCAGGATAATCAACGTCATATGTACGTTCTAAAAGTTGTTTTACAAGTTCAGGTCCACCCTCACCTATTGCCATAGTACCAAGGGCACCGTAACGTGTATGGCTATCAGAACCCAAAATCATTCTTCCGCATGCCGCAAGTTCTTCGCGGGCAAAAGAGTGAATAACGGCAAGATGTGGAGGAATATACATTCCACCATATTTCTTTGCGGCAGAAAGACCAAACAAATGGTCATCTTCATTTAAAGTTCCACCAACTGCACAAAGGCTGTTATGGCAGTTTGTGAGTGCATAAGTAATAGGAAATTTCTTGAGTCCGCTTGCGCGTGCGGTCTGAATAATACCAACATAAGTAATATCATGTGAAACAAGAGCATCAAACTTAATTTTAAGTTTGTTTATATCATCACCTGTGTTGTGTGCATCAAGAATACCGTAACTTATTGTTCCACTTTTTGCAGAAATTTCAGCATCAACAATTTCTAAACCATTTTTGATTATTGTCTTTTTATTAATAAATTGCATTTTTTTCTCCACTATTAAAGAATAACAAGATTTTTACCATATGCCTTTTTAAACATTTCGCTACAAGTCAATGCATCCTTGATTTCAAGAGAAGCATCTGAAGTAGCCTGCGTCTTCATAATAACAGAATCGCCTAAAATATCGCAAGATACTGATTCTACAATGCCATCCATAGCACGATCGAAACTTTCGGCAATTCTTACAAGCACAGCAAGACGATAAATTATCATTAAATCGTCAGAACTAATCATATCAGAATAACGCTGACATTCCTTCTTAACATCGTCTTTACGATGTGCAAGAGCAACAAAAGCGCTCATAAGGTGTTCTCTGTGTGTAAGACCGTAAATATTTGAATTTAAGATAAGATAGAAGCTATGTTTATGATGATCGTGATACTTAATAGTTGCGCCAATATCGTGCAGTGTTGATGCAGTTTTAATAATACGCATGTACGAATTGGGAAGCTTATGCAACTGACGAAGCTGGTCAAACATAAGCAAGGATAATTTAGAAACATTATTCGCATGGGCAACGTTTTCCTGGAAAAGACCCAATGCATTTGTTAACGAGAAATCAAGCACGTGCTGAACTGGCTTAATAGCAAGTTGAGGATCAATTTCGCCAAACATAATACCTTCACGAAGACCGCAACAACTAATAAAAATATCAGAACAATTAATATAACCAACAGTTGTCTTGATTGCTGCAAAAGCCGCAAGGAAAATATCAGCGCGTTCGTTTGAAAGACCTTTTATCTTCATACGTCTGTCAAGATCAAGCTTGCACATATTCTCATATACTGCATCGATTTCACGTGATCTTATAGCATAATTATGCAATGTGCCAATATCTTTTTTGCTCTTCATACGCATAATCTTACCAAGATTACG
>JAZROC010000208.1:0-5512 GCA_045648525.1 Clostridia bacterium | reverse complement strand
ATGCGTAAATGGATGACTCAGCCACCTTATTATGCTGAATTAGGACACGCAATTCCTACTGACTTATCTGCAGACGTTGAGGAAAAAGCCAAAAAATGCGTAGAAAATGCACTTAAAGCCATGGGCGTGAACTTTGGTTCTGTAAATATGGATATGCTTATTACTGCTGAAGGTAAAGTGCATATTGTTGACGTTGGTGCACGAATGGGTGGCAATATGATTGGCCCTTGTGTTATTCCTTACGGCACAGGTGTTGATTATATGGCAAATATGATACGTAATGCCGTAGGCGACAAGGTCGACTTAACACCCGGTAAATGTGGTGCAGTTGCCACAAGATTGCTCGCTTTTGATAAAGACGGTGTTGTAAAACAACTTCCTGACTTTGAAATGATTGAAAAAAAATATGGTGTCGAAATTTATCATCATATGGAAGCGGGACAGAGGGTTAATGAATATCATACAAATCTTGATGGTTGTGGGTACGTGGTTGCTAAAGCAAAAGATATAGAAACTGCAATTTATAATGCAGAGAAGGCGTTTGATAATATAAGAAATATAGTTTTCTGATACAGAATGAGGGATTGAACGGTGCAAATAGACGAAAAAAGCGTAGTAAAAGAAGTAGAAGAACTTTATAAAAACGGAAAAGATAAAAATAGCTATAAAGGATTTTATCAACTTGTTGTAAAACGAATAATTGACATCCTTTTTTGTATAATTATTTTACCCATAATTCTATTTATTACGATTCCGATTGCGGTTGCAATAAAAATAGAAGATGGTGGTCCTGTGTTCTATAAATCGCGCAGGCTTGGAAAAGGTTTTAAAGAGTTTGATATGTTGAAATTCCGTTCCATGCGTGTAAATGCACCGGATTTAAGAAATGACGATGGCAGTACCTTTAATTCTAAGAATGATGACCGTGTTACACGTATTGGTCGTTTTATACGAGAAACAAGTTTAGATGAACTTCCACAGTGTTTTAATGTTATATTTGGACATATGAGTTTGGTTGGTCCCCGCGCAGGCGATGTGGAATCCAAAGATACATACGAAGAAGATGAAAAGGATAAAATGCTTGTTCGACCTGGAATTACCGGATATACGCAAGCATATTACCGCAACAATCTTGGGGTAAGAGAAAAAAGATTATATGATGCCTGGTATGCGCATAATGTTTCAATATTACTTGATATAAAGATTCTTTTTAAAACAGTTGCTACTGTTTTGAAGCGAGAGAATCTTTATACCAATGAGGAAGTTCATATTGAAGAAAAAAAGGAAGAAAATATCACTATAAATAAGTGAGGAAAAAGTTATGGCTGTTAGTAAGAAAGCAAAAGCTTTATACAATTTTGTGTTTGATGGCTTTGAAACATGGGCGGCAAATACAATACAGATATATCAAGAAAAGAAACTGTTGAAAAAATATGCTCCCAAAGAACCAATGCCCAAAGAGTATGCTAAAAAATATAAGGAATTCTGGAAAAAGTATGGGAACTATTCTCCTTTGTGGGGGTGGTATTACGCGGCACGAAATGGAAATATGGATGTGCGTTATATACCGCATACGCTTTATTACACAAAAATAGATCAGCATTTCAATGCCAGAAAGCTAGGCTATGGTTTCAATGATAAGAATTATTATTCAAAATTATTCTCAGGAATAAAGCAGCCGGAAACTATTGTCAGGGTATTTGGTAAGGGTTATTTTACCGATTCAGACTATAGACAAATCACGCTTGATCAGGCGATTGCTTTGATTTGTGAAAATGATGAGGTAATATGTAAGCCTTCGCAGGAATCCGGTAGCGGTCGTAGTATTGAATTTTGGAAAACTGAAGAAAAGGCAGTTTATATTCAAGAATTTCTTAAGAATAGCGAAGATCCTTACATTGTTCAAAAAGTGCTGAAACAACACGAAACGTTGAATGAAGTGCACAGGGGATCTATCAATAGCCTGCGTATTTGTTCTATACTTTTAGATGACGGTGTTCATATTTTATCTTCCTGCTTGCGTATGGGGGTTGATAAGGCAAGAATTGATAACGTAACTGCAGGTGGTATTAGCGTAGGAATACATACCGACGGCACAATGGATGAATTTGCTTATAACTATTTTACTGGTGAGCGTACGTCTGTTCATCCTCAAGGGTTTGTGTTTAAAGGAAGAACTGTACCATCATATGATAAGGCGGTAGAGCTCGTTAATAAGGCACATCAATTAATAGGGCATTTTAGATTGGTTTCGTGGGATATAGCAATTGATGAAGTCGGTGATCCTGTTTTAATTGAAGCCAATATGCGAAAAGGCGGAATTAACTTAAATCAGTTTTCAAATGGTCCTTTGTTTGGAGAATTAACAGAGAGAGTTTTAGATAAAGTGTTTGAGAAGGAGAGCGTATGATTACATTTTTAGGAGATGTTGCTCTTATATCGGATGATTTAAAAAGTAGATATAAACCTCAAAATTCATACGTTTTCAATTGTGAATATGTAATTGGCAACAAAGATGTTTTTTCACCAACCCTTCATAAAATTAATCTTTGTGCAAATAAAGATAATTTTAGCGAAATATTTGGTTGTAATCCAATAGCGGTATCAATTGTAAATAATCATATATATGACTATGGTGAAGAAGGATTTAAATCGACAATTGATAATTTAAAAAGTAGAAAAATTGGTATTGTTGATAATAATCCTTTTTATGTCAACGATAAAGTTTGCTTGCTGGCATACATGGATTTGGGAAAAAGTGCCAAGTTTAATTTTGATTATGATGTGGTCAAAAATGATATTAATAAAGTAAAAAAGGATAATGCTTCTGTTAAAATTGTTGTTCAAATGCATTGGGGCACAGAAAATCATCCCTCAATAAACGATAGACAAGAAGAGATTGGACATTGGCTAATTGATCAAGGTGTTGATTTAATTATAGGACATCACCCACATTGTATTCAACCTATTGAGGAATATAAGGGAAAATATATATGCTATAGCCTTGGAAATGGATTGTTTGGCAATATTAATCAACCAAGTCATTATGATAACAATGGTATAGCTAAACGTACATACAGGTTTAAATGGCAACGATGGAATAGAAAATCTTTTGCGATTAATTATGATGAAGAAAATGATGCAATTTCGATTGATGAATTGTATCAAAAAAGAAATATTTTGTTGTGTAAAAAGCAAAATATTAACATAAGAAAGCATTCTAATGTTAATAGACAAAAAAAATTAACATACATTTTTAGAAAATACGCTTTATTTTTTGTAAGTAATATGTTTGTTGATGGAAAAATATTTGATGTTGATTCATTGAAACACGAATTAAGAAAAAAATAATGTAATGCGTATATCATAAAAAACTCGTTAATTATAATAAGTTTATCAGATGTTTTTTTGGTAACTGACAAAAAGCATATTAAAAGTGGAGAGTTGTAAATTGAGGATATTAAGACTTCCTATATATTTCCTTCCTGAGCAAACGTCTGCATCTGTTTTGATTTCAGATATGTGGGAAGGGTTTGAACAAAACGGCATAATTTCTGAAGAATTTGCACCTATGCCGTCAAGAGGTGTTGATTCTGAAACAAGAAAGAAATACAAAAAAATTAAATACGAAGAGCTTTATAATGGGGCAGTTAGAATTCATAGATTTAATATGTTTAGAGAAGAAAAAAATAGTCTTCAACGTGCGTTAAGGTATTTTTTTATACATGTTGTACATTATTTTAAAGCATGTAAACAAAAAGATATTGATGCTATTTTTTCATCAAGCACACCTCCTACGCAAGGTATGTTATGTGCACTTGTGAAGAAAAAATTAAAAAAGCCATTTATTTACAATCTCCAAGATATTTTTCCTGATTCTTTAGTAACAACGGGTCTTACTCAGAAAGACTCTTTATTGTGGAAAATCGGCAGAAAAATCGAAGATTATACGTATAAAAATGCAGATAAAATAATCGTCATAAGTGATAGTTTTAAAGAAAATATTATGGCAAAGGGTGTGCCGGAAGAAAAAATAGAAGTTATATCCAATTGGATAGATACTGATAGTGTTATGCCTGTTAGTAAAGAAGATAATAAACTTTACGATGAATATGGCATTGACAGAAATAAATTTATCGTAGTCTATGCAGGAAATTTCGGTGCCGCGCAGGGGGCTGAGGTTGTTCTTGAAGCAGCAGAAGCGTTGAGAGATAATGAAAATATTCATTTTGTTATTTTTGGTGGCGGTGCGAATTTCGAAAATGCAAAAAAAACAGTACAGGAAAAAGAACTTGTAAATGTTAGTATTGACGGGCTTTTGCCATCAAACCGTATATCTGAAGTATATAGTTTGGGCGACGTATGTCTTATAACCTGCAAAAAGGGTGTAGGCAACAGCGGTATGCCAAGTAAAACTTGGAGTATTATGGCTTGCAACACGCCTATAATTGCATCTTTTGATACGGACAGCGAACTCGCTGATATTATAAAAAAATCAGGTGCAGGTATTTGTGTTGAACCTGAAGATGCAGAACAACTTAAAGAGGCAATTTTGCAAGCATATCAAAACAAAGATTTGCAAAACTGTAACGCACGTGATTTTGTGGAAAAATATGCTTCAAAAAAGGTATGTGTACCTAAGTATGTAAAGATATTAGAGGATTGTTTAAATGAAAGTATTATGTGTAATGGGATTGTTTCCAAAAGAATATGAAGAAAATATACATAAAGATTCTCGGGCAGGAGTGCAAAATGCAGCAAATAAATTGCAATGGGGAATAGTTAAAGGGCTTGATCAAATTGATGAAGTTGATATTACAATTGCTAACTCATTATACATAGGGTCATATCCCAAACGATACTCAAAAATTAAAATTCCAACATTTATGTTTGAGCATAAAAAAAGTGCAAAAGATATAAATTTAGGCTTTCTTAATTTGACGTTTATAAAAAATTTTAGTAGATATAGAACGGTTAAAAAATTTGTTGATGAGTGGGTAAAAGAATCGGACGATGAAAAAGTAGTGCTGATATATGCCCTCACATATTCATTTACGAAAGTAGCAGAATATGTAAAGAAGAGATATAGTGATGTCAAAGTTTGCATAGTTGTTCCTGATTTGCCTGAATATATGAGTCCAGCGTCGTATGAAAAAAACACAATATACAGAATAGCTAAAAACATTGATATTAAAAACATCAAAAGGCATATAAAAAGTGTGGATGCTTATGTGTTATTGGTTGATGCTATGAAAGAATGGTTTGAACGTGATATAAAGTATACTGTTGTTGAAGGTATTGCAGGCGATGTTGATAAGGAAGAAGCCGAAAATACTGAAAAGGAAAAGACCATTCTCTATGCAGGAGGAGTTGTTAAAGAATACGGCGTTGTTGATTTGGTTAAAACATTTATTAAAATAAATAATACGGAATGGAAATTAGATATTTACGGTAATGGTTCTGATTTAGAACTGTTAAAAGAAGTAGCAAAAGAAGTTAATAATGTAAGGAT
>JAZROC010000207.1:0-4245 GCA_045648525.1 Clostridia bacterium | reverse complement strand
TAATCTTGATATCAACGACAACGTGTTCCTTGATGCCCTTGAATATACAGGTTACAACCTTAAAAAGCACCGTGCCGACGGCAATATGTGGAAGTTTATTTTAGGCACAAAGAAGGCAGGACTTGGTTATCTTTCAGGTTTAGGCTACGATTACGGCAAAACTTCAGGCTATGAAACTAACGCTCAAGGCTTGCCCGATATCGAAAGAATGAAGAAAAACGGAGGTATGGTGTGCGCATCATACGCTACCTACGTTTACTTCAACTATCTTCCCAACGTTGCAAAAATCAATACGTCTTCAATTCCCCGTCCCACAAATCCCTGCCTTGCGGAAAGCTGGCGCCAATGCGCTGAAAAGTGGGTTGAAATGGGACTTTCGAGAAAAATCAGTTTCTCGGCAACGCGATATTCAAGCGGAGTTGTTAAATTCACCGCAGACGAGCCTATTCCCATTGGCTCAATAGTAATTTTCAAGGTTTACAATAAGCCCGACAGCGCCCCTGCCCGCCACGTAACCATTTACGCAGGCAAAGCAGGCGGATACAACTGGCTTACCCACGTTGGCAACGAGCGCGGACCTGAAATGATAACGGTTGAAAATATGGGCTTTGGCTCAACACCTGAATTGCCCATGCTCGTTATCACACCGCCTATTAGTTTTAAGTAAAGTTAAACGCGATAGAAAATTCTATCGCGTTTCATTATTTAATCTTCTCTTCAATAGCGTTACCTATTTCCATACGCATTTTATTGAAAACTTCGGGAGCTTCTGTGTAATTTTTAAGGTCCTGCGTTACCATTCTTACTTTTTCAAGAACCCATTCTCTGCCTAAAACCTTATCGGCAATAAGAAGCATTTCGCAATCTTCAACACCGTTTCTTACCGCTTCAAGACGAACTGATACGCAGGCACCGTCAACGCCCACTTCATTGCCGTTATATAAAAGCGAGCCGTCACCGAAAACGTCAGATGAAAGGTCGGGTACGGTTGCCATATCCTTCCAAGGATTCTCAATAAAACGCCAATGGTTTGTCGCCCAGTATAAGAATCCCGTTGCGCCAACAAGGTGCTGTTGCCAGAATAAAATTCTGTGGTCAAGACCTGATTCATCAACGTACATATTAACGTAAGGCTTGCCCGGTTCCCAACAAACGTACTGCCATATTTCCTTGCCTTCTGCCTTGGCTTTATCCATTCTGTTCTGGAATGAGCCGTATTTTTCAAGATGTTCAGGACATTCGTAAATAAACTCATCGTTAAAGCAGGTTAATTTTGGCAGAATAAGATCACAGTTATCAATTAAAATCTGCACCTCGTCAGAATTTTCGTCATAGGCAATATTGCGGTAGAAGGCAGAAGTTCTTCTAACCTTGGGGCAAAGCTCCTTTGCTCGTTTGCAGGCAACGATAAGCATATCAAGATGCTCCTTATTCAAAGGTTCATCAATGGGATATATCATTGCTTTTTTCATCCAGTCAGGATTTGTTGAAAGTTTTGCATAATACTTTTTAAGTGTTTCATCATCAGCAGAAACGTCCTTATCAAGATTAAACGCAGTTAAGCGGGGGTCTGACATATATTTATCTGCCCTGTCGTCCAAAATATTATAGGGCAAAACGAAGGGACTTACCCTAAACTTCAACAGCGTTTCATAATAGCTTTCGTAAAGCCTTTGAATTTCCTTTTCATCGCCTTCAACCTGATGCATTCTTGCAATCTGGTCGCGGTAAAGGTCCATCGAAACGTTTACAACGTATTTTTCGGGCAAAGCAAAATCCCACACCTTTAATTCAACAGAAAAATTCAAGTCTGTGCCCGAAAGGGAAACATTATAGGTGTATTCCCCTGCTTTAGTATCTGTTACAGTTGTAAAACGCACTAAAATACTTGTAAGTTCATTTGCCTTTATATCGAATTTTTCGCAGGGCACCAAGGGATCAGGATACATTTTGCCATTGCAGGAAATGAAATATTCCTTTTCCGTTTCAACTGAAATGTTGTCATAATCTTCCTTAAAAAACAGTTGTGCGCCTGAAATATCTTTATCGGACAAAATTGAAATAACGCAACTTTCGCCCTCATTTTTTGCCATAAAAAGTTTAATGGAATTTTTATTATTTATGGTGTTGGTTTTGTTATAACCATCGGAAATTCCAAATTTAATCATAATTTTTTCTCCATTCATAATTCAATTTCATAAAACGCGCCCATATTTTCATCAGAGCCGATTAAAATAGCGGTGCCGTCCTCATTTACGGCAATGGTGCTTAATTCATTGTTAAGATGTAAGCCCGTATCAATATTAAAATGCGCCCTGCCCAAATATTTTACACCCTGCAATTCATCAAAGGAAAATACTATTGCAATATCGTTTTTTGAACCTATTATACCGTAAGCCGTTCTTGTTTTTTCGCAATAGCAGATATCCCTTACCTGACCCGAAGTGTTGGGACAAGCTCCTAAATTAAAGGAATTTTCGCCATCATAGATAAATAGCAAACCGTCAAAGGTGCCCACAAGATACTTATTATCGAATATTTTTGCCGATGCAGTTACCTTTGCCCTGAAAAATCTGCCGGCGGCATAAGGCACGTTTTTAACGGTTACGACTTCCTTTTTCGTAAATTCTTCTATTTTTTCAACGTCACCGTCAGAATTTACGCGGAACTTTTCATTTTCGCCAAACTCCACAGAAAAACCGTCTTTTGTATATTCAACGTAATGCACAGCCGATTTTTTATAGCCGTACTTTTTCCACAAGGGATATGCGGTTATTTTTTTGCCCTTGATTTCCATTGGGTTTTCAGCCATAAACTTACCGAATTTTTCACCGTATGAAATAAAGTTTTCGGCAATCTTGTGCTGTTTTAAAAATTCTTCCTTGCCATAGGGATAATATTTTTCGGGATTATCAAGGTGCATATAATTTAAAATATCATAGGCAAAAGGAGTATCCTGATTATCTTCATTAAGGTTGCATTTCAGGCTTTCAAGTTTTTTAACGTCAACAGCGAACATACCGGGAACGTCAAAAAAATGATTGCCGTTTGTAAGATAGATAATGCCATTATGGTAATGCATTTCAGCCATAACGTTAATTGAACGCTTTTTGCTTCCTACAAGTCCCATATTTTCAGGCTCTTTGCCGTTTACTACGTCCCAGCGGATAAGATAGGCATTTGCCCAATCGTATTTTTCGGTTAAGCAGGAAAGTGTGTACCACAAAACACCGTTATCATCAACAGTCAGACCGTAATGCTGGTTAGGTTCTGACAGTTCAAGGTCTTTCGGTCTGCCATCGCCAACGCACTCCAGCTTGTTTTCCTTAACGTTATATCTGTAAATATTGTAGCCGAAAATGTATTTTAAATAGATATTGCCGTCCTTGCCGTCGGTGATATAGTCAAGCTGAACGTGTTTTTCAGTTGAGTAAGGCTCATAGTCCTTTTCAAAGAAAATGCCTAACTCCTCAATTTCCTTGGTATCGGTATTTATGCGATAAAAATATCCGCTTCTGCTTGCCGAATAAATGTTACCGTCAATTTCAGACCTGAACAAGCGAAACGAGCCAAACTCTGTAACCTTGCCGTAATCGGTAATTTCCCCTGTGCCAATATCATAGCGGTACAAATGCCCTTTAAAATAGCCTGTAAAATAAAAAGCGTTGTGCTTTGGGTCGTAGGTGCCGCCATAAATAGTTTCGTGGGCAATGGGCACACCTCTGTTTTCCAGAAAATTGGTTTTCGGGTCATAAATTAAAATATTCGAGCCCTGATATCCTTCAAAAACGTGATTAAAAAAGGGTTCGGGATACCAATACGGGTGCACCCGCGACTGTGACGTTGTGTGGGTGGTCATAATAATTCTGCCGTCATTCAGTTCTGCCATTGACGTGTGAATTTTGCTTGGCATAATGGCATCGCGGGCATAACACACAACTTTGTCAAGCTCAAAACAGCATTTTATTTCGTTGGTTTCATATATATATTCGTACAAGCCTGCCGATTCTGAAACGTAAAGCTCGGCACACACCGAAAAAAAGCATCTTCCCGACTTTGTAACAAACATATCCCATATAGCATTACGGTGGTCGCTTTCATCAATAAAAGCGCATTTTACCGTACTTTGCGGTATAAGTTTAAGATTTCGTGCTGATATTTCCGACAAATTTTTGAATATCATCATTTACCACCTATATAATTAATATTTATTAGATTATATAACTACAAGAAGCCAATGTCAAT
>JAZROC010000206.1:0-1226 GCA_045648525.1 Clostridia bacterium | reverse complement strand
CCGATAGGATAAGAGGGTGTAACGTTTTTTGGGTTTTTGGAGGGTTGACCTTTCAGAAAATCGCCAACGGTCTGGGCAGGTGCTTTATAGTTGCTTCCGCCAAGAGTAAAGGCAAGTTTTTCATATTTCTGCTGAAAGTCGATGCCCGAAAGAACGTCGTCAGATTCAAAATCAGATGGCTCAACGTTAACTAATACTGCAGAGTTTGCATTTTCGCCATTTCTCGCAAAAAGGCTCATACCGTTTACAACGAGATGCCCTTCCTCACTTGAAGCGGCAACTACCTGACCGCCGGGGCACATACAGAAGGTATAAACGCTTCTTCCCGAAGGCAGATGGGCGGAAAGTTTATAGTCGGCAGCGGGCAGGAATTTATGAAAATCACCGTACTGACTTTTGTTTATCATTTCCTGCTTATGCTCAATTCTTACGCCTATGGAAAAGGGTTTCTGCTCCATTTCCACATTATGTTTTTTCAGCATTTCAAAGATATCGCGGGCGCTGTGACCCGTTGCGATAACAAGATTTTCAGTTTCAATTCTGCCTTTATCAGTTAAAACCGCCTGAAGCTTGTTATCCTTGTATTCGATATCGGTAAGGGTTGTTAAAAAACGCACTTCACCGCCAAGCTCAATTATCTTTTTGCGCAGATTTTTAACTATTTCAATTAAATTATCGGTGCCCAGATGTGGCTTGTTGAGGTAGAGAATTTCTTCAGGCGCGCCACATTCAAAAAAGGTTTCAAGAACCTCGCGACAACGCTCATCGTGAATATTTGTGGTAAGCTTGCCATCGGAAAAAGTTCCTGCACCGCCCTCACCAAACTGAACGTTGGTCTGAACGTTTAAATTGCCCCTTTCAAAAAATTTTTCGATTTCTTTTTTGCGTGTGTCGGCATCGGCACCGCGCTCAATCAAAATAGGCTTAAGCCCTGCTTTTGCAAGAAAAAGCGCGCAAAAAAGTCCCGCGGGACCTGCACCGCACACAACGGGCGGATTAGTTTTTAATTCCACTTGGGGCACGGTTATTCTTTCAGGAGTTTTATAAATTCGCGCAGCCTTGTTATTGGCGCGTTTAAGGACTTTTTCTTCATTTTCCACGTTAATGCCAACGTTGGCAGAATAAAAAACGTTGTCCTTTTTTCTTGCGTCAACGGATTTTTTCAAAAATCTGTAATTTTTAATTTTGTCGACCCGCAACTTTTTCAGGATAAGGTTGTAAACCTC
>JAZROC010000205.1:0-4253 GCA_045648525.1 Clostridia bacterium | reverse complement strand
AATATGCTCAAAAAATTTATCAATGGTATTTCCGCCAACAAAACCCGAATACAAAGTTAACCCAAAAAAGCTTTTTCTGTTTATTAACTTTTTTATTTGCGATTTTTTTAAATTGCGTGGGTGGGCACAAATATCATAAACGTTGCCGTGAGAGAAAATTACGTTTTCAAATTCGCCAAAACAAGAATCGAACATTTTTTCGCCTGAATGGGCAAGGTCGATAATTATTCCTTTTTTGTGCAATTCGCTTAAAAAGCATTGCCCGAATATTGTCAGGGGCATATCATCATAGGCACTTCCGCCAAACTCGTTTTTACTGTTCCACACAGGACCTACGTAAACGGGGTTTATTTCGGTTATATCCTCAAGATCCCAAAGGCTTTTTACCCAGCTTAAGCCTTCAAAAGCAATGTACGTTTCTTTTATGGGTTTTTCCTTGTAAAACTCCCCTATTTCTCTTTTAACAAGGTTTTTATCTGCAGCACTTCCTTCAAAAACTGCAAAAATACTTTTTTTAAGCTTTGTTTTTTCTGCATTTTCTAATTGACTATCTTCATTTAATGCTTTTACCCACAAATAATCACAATGCGCGTCAAAAATATACATTATTTTCACCCCGTATATTATATGGTGGCTTTCCTTTTTGCGTGAAAAAAGACCGAATAAAAAATCGGTCTTTAAAAATTATTGAATATATTCTAACTTAATATCCATACCCATCTTTCCTACGCTTGAACCTGCAAGAAAAAGCTGGTAATCGACTTTTGCGCGGACACCGTTTTCATCTTTATTAATATCAAGATTAGTGGTAAAAATCTTCATATCAAGCGAAAGACCGCCCATTGCGAAATATCGGGTTTCATAGGTTGTTGTTTTTTTGAAAAACATATTACTGCCTGCGTCACCCTTACGTTCAACCATAATAGTATCGTCACCGATAGTAAGTTCAGTGTTTACAATATCCTCATCGCTTAAACTTTCTTCATAATTAACTTTTAAGCCATTTTCAGTTTCAACACATTCGGTGCGGGTGGTAAAGGTCATATCCTCTTCTATTTCCGGTTGTTTTGTTACTATTGTTAAAAGTGCTTTTTTCATTATGACTCCTTAATTAACGTTAACTGACCGCTTCCGTCTGCGGGAACGTAGTATGCCTGACCGCTTTCAGCATCACCATAGATAAAGAGAAGATTATCTACAATATCAATAGTATTTGATTTATAAATGGAATTTACTGTACCTAAAACGGTCTTTTCTGTACCTTGAAACGTCATTCTGTAAATATCGCCTGTACCTTCTTCAACAAAGAAGATATAATCATCATTTGCACAAAGAGCAACGGCATTTTTGGGGTGAACGGTTAACCTTGCAACGTTTCCGCCTTCGCCAACAGGTCTGCCTGCAACGTTATCAATAGGTTGTGTGTAGATGCCCTGCTTTTCAGTATCACTTTCAACACAAACTATTACGCGGTTTGTCATATTGATAAGCGTCATTCTATAATATGCTTCACTTATCTGTGTAAGCTGTTTCGTGCTTGTATCAAGTCTGTAAGGAAGTCGCGTTGATACAAAGAACACTTCAGAATCGCTTGCGTCAAGAATCATACCGTTAAGCGCGCACAAGGTTTCAATATTGCCTGTGCTTATTTCAATACGCTTTGTTCCGTCTGCGCCGCTGTCATAATAATAGATGTAATTATCACTTATTTTTATACCGCTTATTACGCCTGTATCAAAAACTTTTTTATCAAGAGTTTCGTAATCAAAATAGTGTATCTGATTTTTTGTGCCCACGGCAACACCATTTTTGCCGTAGTTTAAAAATTCGCCTGCTTCAAAGCTGATAAGCTTTTTATTTTTTGTGCCGTCAATGCCGATGCAACAAAGAGTTACTTGCCTGCGTGATGGCGTTGTGTAGAAAATTTTATCATTTACAACACACATATCACTGGCTTTTTTATCTGTAACTGCCTGAATATTGCTTCCGTCAGTTTTCATACGATATATTTTTGCAACAGGTGTATCTGCAAGCGCATCGTTGATGTTTGCGGGCATAGGGCCGTTAATAAAATATACCCATTGCCCCTGTTGCATAGCAATGCCGCCCTTTGATATTATTTCACCGTCAGGCTCGCCGCCATCAAGTTTCTTTGCACAACCGCAGGAAAACAAAACAATTATTATGCAAAGTACTGATATGAATTTTTTCATATATCTTCTCCTTTAATTAACCCACGTAGGAAATATCGTCATATTCAATGCATTCAGTTTCCAAAGTATCCATATTAAGCCTGTAGATTCTATCATAATCGCTGTCAGACAAGAAGTACAGATAGTTATCAATAATATCAAGAGTATCGAAATCAAAAACAAATTCTTCGCTTACACATTCATCTACCGTGCCGTCAATATTGCATCTGTAAAGCTGATTCAGAATGGTTGCATTTATATAATATATGTAGCCATTATAATATGCCATACATCTGCCGCTATGTTCAGAAACCTTAGTTTTTACACCGCCACCGGCAGGCACAATATAGATTCCGTCAAAAGTTTCTTCTTCTCTTTCAATGGTTGAGGAAATGCCGTAAAAGCCGTTATCCTCTTCAAAAATATAATCAGTATAACCGCCAAAAACAACAGGTTCTGACGTGCCGTTAACTGCGTCGTATTTATACACCGTTCCATTATTCAGAATGTAATAATAAGCCGTATCTTCTTCAACCTGAAGCACGTAAGCCGCCGACGTAGTTATTTCAACAAAAGAATTTTCACCATTGGCTATTTTATATAGATTTTCAATTTCACCGTCAACTTCCCGCGTGAAATATGCGTATTTTTCGCCTACGCGCAAGTTGTATATGGGAAAATCGGTAATTTGAACCTTGTTTGTGCCGTCAACATTTATACGGAACAACCTGAAATTTTCAGTGTAATAAATATATTCACCTGCAAAACCGTAGCAACCGCCATAATATATGTTGTCAATTCTTTTAAGCTCTTTATATTCTGTGCCGTCAACGTTCAATGATGCAATAACACTCTGATTATTTTCATAAATGCACAAATATATTTTTTCGCCACGGATATTGAAAAGAGAAACGTCCTTGTCAATAACAATGGATTTTTCTGTGCCGTCCTCTTTCATTCTTAAAAGAGCACCGGCATATTCGGAAAATCTTTCACCTTCGTGGCGGGTAAAATTATCACCATTAATATAGTATATCCATTTGCCCTGCTTTGCCGCAAGTAAACCATCGGAAACAGTTTCACATTGAGGCTCGGCATCCTTAAGAGGTTTATCAAGCCCCGTATATTTATTACTGCAACCTGAAAGCAGGCACAAACACAAAACAAAGGAACAGATTTTAAAAAAAGATTTTGTCATAAATTACTTAAAAACCGCATATTTTTTAGTACTTTAAAAGGAGTGAAGAATATGCGAAAATTCAATTTTAACAGTTTTAAAAAGGAAGAGAAGCCTCAGGCAACAAACACACCTCAGTCACCGCAGAAGCCGCGCTACAGCGCATATCGCACCATAATTTCAAGGCACGAAGCACTGAAAGAAAAACTGAAAGATGAGCCTGTTGCCGATATAAAAGCCCCCTGAAAGTCGGTTAATAACACCGACTTTATTTTGTGGGCATTCTGCCTTCAAGAAGAAGATTTAAAGCTTCCTTAACCTTCTCAACGGAAGTAATTCTTACCGTAAATACGGCATTTTCACTTTGATTGCTTTCAAACAACGCAAAAGTATCATTTATAAGATAATATGCGCCTGAATAAGGAATTTCGTGCATTTCATATACGTTAGTTTTACTGTTAAGCACAGGAATAACTACGTCAAGCTCATATTCCCAAACACATTCTTTTCTTTGTGTATTTTCAGGCACAACGCCCTCAATCTGCAAGAAAAGGAAGGTTCTGTAAAAATACTTAAACTGTGTTTCATCAAGCTGTTTGCCATTGATGAAATAGGTGTTTTTCGTATTTTCGGAGCCGTCGTCATTATACATAACATTGCCTTCGTCATCATATTTAAGCTGACGGTCAATGGTAATTTCATAAACGTCTTCGCCGATAACGATTTTACCGTTTCTGAGCCAGTTAATATTAAGAGAAAGCAAATACGGGTTTGCAAGAGTTACGGGATTTGCATAAATTGTTTTAAGGGCATCCTTTTCAACAAGATATACGGGAGAAGTCTTAAAATCATCATCCTTGCCAAGAAGCATACAATAGAAGGTA
>JAZROC010000204.1:0-1475 GCA_045648525.1 Clostridia bacterium | reverse complement strand
GTTGGTTTCTGGGCAGATATGGAAGACCCTTATGTAACTTATCACAATGACTTTATTGAGTCAGAATGGTGGGCACTTAAAAAGATTTATGAAAAAAATCTTCTTTACAAGGGCTTTAAAATTGTTCCTTATTGCCCACGCTGTGGTACTCCACTTTCTTCTCACGAAGTTGCGCAAGGCTATAAAACAGTAAAAGAACGTTCAGCAGTAGTTCGTTTTAAAGTTGCAAGCGAAGATGCATATTTCCTTGCTTGGACTACTACACCTTGGACTCTTCCATCAAACGTTGCTCTTTGCGTTAACCCTGCTGATACATACTGCAAAGTTAAGGCTGCTGACGGCTTCACATATTATATGGCAGAAGCACTTTTAGATAAAGTTCTTGGTAAACTTAAAACAGAAGAAACTGAAGCTTACGAAGTAATTGAAACAATGAAAGGTGCAGACCTCGAGCACAAAGAATACGTGCCACTTTTCGATTACGTAAAACCACTTTGCGACAAGCAAAACAAAAAAGGTTTCTTTATTACAACTGACAGTTACGTTACTATGTCAGACGGTACTGGTATCGTTCATATTGCTCCAGCATTCGGTGAAGACGACGCAAAAGTTGGTAGAAAATATGACTTACCATTTATTCAATTAGTTGACGGTGCAGGTTTAATGGCTGAACCAACTCCTTACGTTGGTACTTTCGTTAAAGATGCCGATAAATTAGTTTTAGTTGACCTTGAAAAGGCAGGACTTCTTTTCGATGCTCCTAAATTCGAACACGAATATCCACACTGCTGGAGATGTTCAACTCCTCTTATTTACTATGCAAGAGAATCTTGGTTTATAAAGATGACGGAAGTAAGAGAAGATTTAATTAAAAATAATAACACAATCAACTGGATTCCTGAAAGCATTGGTAAAGGTCGTTTTGGCGACTGGCTAAAGAACGTTCAAGATTGGGGTATTTCTCGTAACCGTTATTGGGGTACTCCACTTAATATTTGGACTTGTGATTGCGGTCATATGCACTCTATTGGCAGTATTGAAGAGTTAAAATCAATGTCTGATAACTGCCCTGACAACATTGAACTTCACCGTCCATATATTGACGATGTTACTATTAAATGTCCCGAATGCGGTAAGCAAATGCACCGCGTACCTGAGGTTATTGACTGTTGGTTTGACTCGGGCGCAATGCCTTTCGCACAGCATCACTATCCTTTTGAAAACAAAGAGCTTTTCGAGGCTCAATTCCCTGCCGACTTTATTTCGGAAGCGGTTGACCAAACACGCGGTTGGTTCTACTCTCTTATGGCTATTTCTACCCTTATCTTTAATAAGGCGCCATATAAAAACGTAATCGTTTTAGGTCACGTTCAAGACGAAAACGGTCAAAAGATGTCAAAGTCTAAGGGTAACGCAGTTGACCCGTTTGACGCGCTCGAAAGTTACGGCGCAGACGCTATTCGTTGGTACTTCTA
>JAZROC010000203.1:0-4224 GCA_045648525.1 Clostridia bacterium | reverse complement strand
AGTGTTGCGGCTGCAGCATCTGAAGGTAACGGAATGTCGTCATCAGGAATAAAATCACCCAAATGGCTGTCTTCTTCTTCACCGATAGGTGTTTCAAGGGAAACGGGGTCCTGAGCAATTTTAATAATTTCTCTTACTCTTTCAACAGAAACTTCCATAGCTTCTGCAATTTCTTCAACCTGTGGATCTCTGCCAAGAGCTTGTACAAGCTGACGTTTAACCCTTGAAAGCTTATGAATGGTTTCAACCATATGAACAGGAATTCTGATTGTACGCGCCTGATCTGCAATAGCGCGGGTAATTGCCTGACGAATCCACCAAGTTGCATAAGTTGAAAATTTGTAGCCCTTTGTATAGTCAAACTTTTCTACGGCTTTTATAAGACCAAGGTTACCTTCCTGAATAAGGTCAAGGAAAAGCATACCTCTGCCAACGTAACGTTTTGCAATACTTACAACAAGACGAAGGTTTGCTTCGGCAAGTTTTTCTCTTGCTTTTTCATCCCCGTTTTCAACACGGCGAGCAATTTCAATTTCTTCATCAGCAGATAACAGCGGCACCTTACCCATTTCTTTAAGATACATTCTTACAGGATCATCTACACTTATGCTGTCGTTAAGAACGATCATACTTGATCCAACGTCGCCAAGGTCTTCCATAATGTTTTCAAGTTCAGGATCAACGTCGCTTTGAATTTTTACACCCATTCCGGCAAAAATGTCAAAGATTTTTTCAATCTGGTCAACATCATACTCAACACCGTCAAGCATATCAATTACTTCAGTATAAGTAAGTGTTTTTTTCACTGAGCCTTCTTTAATTTTCTTTTGGATTTCACCCATTTTTTCAATGAGTTGATCACTGAATTCAATATTTTCACTCATACAAATTTCCTCCTAAAATTTACTTCGTATTTCTTTTATTTGTTTATCTGTTTCTGCAATTTTACCTGCAAATGCAATTTTTTCTTCAGGTGTATAATTGGGGTCATTTAATTTAGCTTTCATTTCTTCGCGTATTCTGTTTAAATAATCCATAGCTATTTTTAAACAGCAATCCTCCATATAAGCCGCAGGATCACCAAACACTGTGCTCTCTATGCCTACTGCCGAAAGAGCAGTTGTTACATTTTCCTTATCCTCGAAAACGCGCATAAGAGCCGTAACGCTTGTTTTTTCATTATTCTCACAAAGATATTTATATATAGTCAGATATGCTTCGTTAGTAAAATATTCGTCCTTAAGAATTTTTTTAGCTTTTTCAGTTAAATTATGATGCTCTATCAAAACAGATATAAGAGCGCGTTCAGTTATTGAATCAAACTTATTTAAAATGCCATAGGAAACATTATCATCAATTTTTTTTGCAGGTTTTTTCTTTGAATCAAAATTACTATATAGCGCATCAATAGAAAAACCGCTTAACTGATTTATACGTTTAATATACATTTCAGTTTCAATACTGTCAAAAGCATATTTTTCTACTATAGCAGTAGTTTTTTGGGCAAATTCCACCCTTCCCGCTTCTGTTTTCATATCGCATTGCTCTTTAACTTCATCCATAAGATATTCAATGCTTGTCCGTGCGGTTTTCATTTTTTCCCAAAATGCTTCTTTACCGTGTTCTTTTATAAACTCATCTGGATCAACACCTAACGGCAATGCTATTATTCTGGGTTTAAGTTCCGCTTCTTTCATTAAGTCAATAACCTTATGTGTTGCGCTTATACCTGCTTTATCACCGTCATAACAGATATAGATTTCCTGCGCATATCGTTTCAACAAACGAACTTGTTCAGGTGTAACTGCAGTACCAAGCGAAGCAACGCCATAATCAAAGCCCGCCATATTAAGAGCAATAACGTCCATATATCCTTCACCTATTATGGCTCTACCCTTATTGTTCTTTTTTAAAATGTTAAGGGCATAAAGATTTCTTCGTTTATTAAAAACAGGAGTATCCCCCGTATTTATGTATTTAGGCAATGATTTATCTAAAACTCTGCCACCAAAACCAAGTATTTCGCCTGTCGGTGCGATTATAGGAAACATAACCCGGGTTCTGAAATTATCACGAACTCCATAGTCATTTTTCTGTGCAAGACCTGCAAGGACAATAGTATCTTCATCAAAACCTTTTTCCTTTAAATGCCTTACAAGAGCATCTCTTGAGTTCGGTGCATAGCCTAACCCGAATCTTTTAATAATATTTTCAGTTAAACCGCGATCAGTAAAATATTCAAGACCTTCAACACCTTCCGGTTCAAAAAGCGTATTGAAATAAAATCTCGCCGCCTCTTTATTGGCATCATATATTTTATTTTTAACATCTTTTGAAAAGGTTGGTGTGCCTTTTTCTTCAACCTGCGGCATTGGCATATTGGCGCGTTTGGCTAATTCTTCAATTGCTTCAAAAAAAGTAAGATTTTCCTTTTTTTCTAAAAAACCTATAATATTACCGCCTACATGGCAACCAAAGCAATAAAATAGCTGTTTATCACCGTCAACGGTAAATGAAGCAGTTTTTTCATTATGAAAAGGACAAAGACCAACATATTTATTTCCTCTTTTCTTAAGGGAAACGTATTCGGATATTACGTCAACAATATCAACTTTTTCAGTAACCGCGTCAATAAAACCTTCCGGTATTCTTGGCATAATAACCTCCTTTTAATCTTTCTGCCATGAGCGTGGAAAAAACAACCTCTCATACTCTTTTAATGCATATCCATCGCTCATACCTGCAATATAATCGCAAACCGCCTGTTCTTTTCCGAACTGTTTAATAGATGCCTTTATCGTTTGCGGTAATTGAGATTCGTCTTTCATATATGTATGGAATAAATTTTCAATTACCCCCTCTGCCTTAATTTCTTCAGATTTGGCAGAGCTTTCAGAGGCATATATGTTTTTAAACATATAATCACGAAGCTCATTCATAACGTCGTAAATTTCAGCAGACATAACGATATCATCTTTAGCATAACTGTTTTTTATAATATCGGTTACAAGGGTATCAATTCTCGACGAATTATCCATACCGAGAATCATATTTGTCCTAAAAGGTAAATCGGCTTCGGTAATAATTCCTGCACGACAAGCATCATCAATATCATGATTGATATAAGCAATTCTGTCTGCATAGGAAACAATTTTGCCTTCAAGCGTCGACGGTTTTGAACGGCTTGTGTGATTTTCAATACCGTCACGAACTTCCCATGTCAAATTAAGACCTTTTCCGTTTTCAAGTTTTTCAACAACTCTTCTTGACTGAACGTTATGTTCAAATCCATTTGATGAAAGGCGATTAAGAACTCTTTCACCTGCGTGTCCAAATGGAGTATGGCCAAGGTCGTGTCCCATAGCTATTGCTTCGGTAAGGTCCTCGTTTAGCCTCAAACTACGCGCAATGGTGCGTGCAATCTGACTCACTTCAAGGGTATGAGTAAGTCTTGTGCGATAATGGTCTCCCTCAGGCGAAAGGAACACTTGCGTTTTATGTTTAAGTCTTCTGAATGATTTGCAATAGATAATTCTGTCTCTGTCGCGTTGAAACGAAGTTCTTAAATCGCAATCTTCTTCAAAAACTTCTCTGCCCTTACTTTCGTATGATTTACTGGCGTAAGGTGATAAATAATTTTTTTCAAAAAGTTCCGTGTCTTTACGCATAAAAACAACCTTTCATAAAAAAAGTCTTTTGCATATATTATATAATTCTGCAAAAGACTCAAAAATCCTTTATTTTATTTTTTATTCTTCATTTTCTTCAAATTCTGATTCATAAGCATCCCATATCTCATCAAGCAGAACTTCATTTTCAACAGGAAGTAATACAATATCGTCGCCTTCCTCAACATATTCCAGAATAATTACCTGTGCTTCCTCGTTGTCTTTTTCGTCAACAGGTACGAACAAATTATAAATATGTCCATCATAGGCAATGCTAACAATAAGTACAGCCTCAATACTTTCATCATTTTCATCAACGAGCGTTAAAACTACATTTTCCTGATTTTCACTCATAAAAAAGAACCTCCGTTTTTTAAATCAAGATAATCTTACAAAATTATAAGTGCCGCAAGTTTATCTATATTTTCTTTTCTCTCTTTACGTGAAAGGTCAGCTTCAAGCATAGCCTTTTCAGCACAAGAAGAAGTTAACCGTTCATCAAAATATTCAATTTTTATACCATTTTCGCGCAAGGCATCACAGAGAACTTCATTTT
>JAZROC010000202.1:0-1931 GCA_045648525.1 Clostridia bacterium | reverse complement strand
ACATAAGCATTGCATCATCACCGCAGGGTGAGTTTTCATCACGCTCAAATTTACCGGTGTAAAGGCTATATTCTTCATTAAAGTTGTGCCATCCTTCACGGGACTTGCCAACTATTATCTTGGTTTCAAGTGTCGGTGCGTTCTCTGCCGCCAAATCAACTTCATTTGCAACGTTATCATCTGACGTACAGATAATCATTTTAACGCCTGCTTTATTAAAGCGGTAAGTTATATCATGTTCTTTTAACTGATTTGTTGCAGGAATTGCTATTGCACCGATTTTATGAAGTGCAACCATACAGAACCAGAACTGATAGTGGCGCTTTAAAATAAGCATAACCTTATCGCCTTTTTTAATGCCAAGAGATTTAAAATAGTTTGCCGTCTGTGAGCTTGCACGTTTAAGTTCAGCAAAAGTAAATCTGTTTTCGGTACCGTCAATACCAATGTGCATTAATGCTGTTTTATCAGGTTGTTCCCTACCGATTCTGTCAACAACGTCAAAAGCAAAGTTGAATTTATCTTCATTTTTAAAAGAGATAGCTTTCAAAATACCTTCTTCGTTTTCCTGCGGAATAACAAAATCTTCCCAGACACGTTTTCTTTTTGAAACTTCCTGCTTCTTTTTGGGCACGAACATAAAATCGCGCGTACCACCGTGAACAAGTTCTTTTTCCTGTGAAGCATTAAGAACAAAGGCATAGAAAATACAGTCAGCATTTTCAACGGCTATCATTCCGTGGGGTTTTGATGAGTCATAATAAATACTGTCGCCTTCGTGAAGAATTTCAACGTGGTCGCCAACCTGAACTTTTAAGGCACCGGAAATTACTATATCACATTCTTGGCCTTCGTGAGTTGTAAGTTCAATATCTTTATTAACAGAGTCTTCGTCGTAAGGAAAAACAACGTACAAAGGTTCAGCAATACGATTTTTAAATGAAGGTGCAAGGTTGTAATAAGTCATACCGTGTGCCTTCTGAATTTCCTGACCTTCGCCTTTACGTGTTAACGTATAGCCTGCAAGGCGGGGGCTTGTACCATCAATAATATCAGTTACGTCAACATTAAGAGCAAGAGAGCATTTGTATAAAAAAGCAAAGTTAAGGTCTTCCTTGCCTTCTTCACAAGCAATATATTCTTCAACAGAAACGCCTGTTTTTAATGCCATTTCATCTTGCGTAAGCCCAACAATTTCGCGCAACGTTCTGATACGTTGTGCCATTTCCTGAATTTTAAATTCAAGACCTGTTGCTGTTTTCATAAAAACCCTCCAAATACTTTCAGGCAAACAATAAAAGCCCGCCTCAAAGATATAATTACTTTGAGACGAGCACATAATTACCCGCGGTACCACTCAAATTGCACAGAATAACCGTGCCACCTCAGACTCGAACAAGCCTTATGCCTTTACGCAGCAATCACGGAAAGGTTCTACTTGAACAAAAGTTCTTTCTTCCTTTCGGCTCGGATGCTACAAAAATTGCAATTCGCATAACGGCTTACACCAACCGCCGTTTCTCTTTGTTTTGAAAGTGCAATTCCCTCATCGTCAAAGCCTTTATTTATATGAGAATTATATCATATCTCACGAAATATTGTCAACTATTTTTTAAAGTTTGTTGCGTTGTATCTTGCCGCTTATAGTTTTAGGAAGTTCATCGCGGAACTCAACAATACGTGGATATTTATATGGTGCTGTATGATTTTTAACGTATTCCTGAATTTCTTTCTTAAGCGCATCAGATGCCACTGTTCCCTTTGTCAAAACAATGCTTGCTTTAACGACCTG
The DNA here is from genome assembly GCA_045648525.1 of Clostridia bacterium. Lineage (GTDB taxonomy): Bacteria > Bacillota > Clostridia > Christensenellales > QALW01 > UMGS1322. The sequence continues at coordinate 139 of JAZROC010000202.1, read as the reverse complement.
TCCCCTGATTTCATCAGGTGCGGCAGATACACCACATTCAAGAACGTACGGAAGCTCCATAATAACGCTTTCAATTTCAAAAGGTCCAATACGATAGCCTGAAGATTTAATAACGTCATCAATACGGCTTACATACCAG
>JAZROC010000201.1:0-3195 GCA_045648525.1 Clostridia bacterium | reverse complement strand
GTAAGCGCCCTCGGGTTCAGAACACCGCGCCTTGTACTGTGAATATTTTTGCGTTTGCTATCAAAACCCGAAAAATCTCCGCAACCGCGGGATGCGTGAGGTGTAATCGCGCGGTCACTTACCGATTTGTAAGCTCCCTTGCGGTTAACCTTCGCCCCCCTGATTTTCAAGTTTTCTCGCGCTCTTTGGTTCGTGGTGTGAATATTGAAAAATCTCCGCAACTTCCGGTCGCGTGCGGTGTAATCGTTCAGTCATTTACCGTCTTGTAAACTCCTTCGGTTTTAATCACTTATTCACCTGATTTTCAGGTTTTTTTACACTCTTTGGTTCGTGGTGTGAATATTGAGAAATCTCCGCAACTGCGTAAAGCGTAGCTTGTGCTGACGACGCGCCTTGTACTGTGAATTTTTTTGCACTTTGCGGTTTGTGGTAAAAATAATTGCCAAGCATTGTCAGAATACCTATTTTCATAAAAGGAGAAAAAATGAAAAAAGTTATTTCCTTGCTTATTTTTGTATGTTTGCTTTTTTCCGCTTGCGGAAGTGAAAAGGGCGCGGTTTCGCCTACAGTTTCGGTTAAGCCTACGGCTGTTGCTACTCCCGAAAGGGCGCAAGTTAAAACGAAAATCCAATATTCAAAGGAAGTTATTGTGCCTGAAGAATATAAAAATTCAGGTGTAAACTATCTGCCACATCAGATTTTTGTTCCTGAAATTATTGATGATGGCGAAGAAGTGAAGTCTGTTAACGAGGAAATGTATTCTGTAAGCAAAGATTATCTTGATTTGTTGAAGCGCGACGGTGAGCAGGGAATGCTCATAAATATCAGCTATTATTCCTGCGAAAAAGACGGCATTATTTCCGTTCTCATTGAAAGCCAAACAGGCGCAATGCACTCGGGTTTTTGGAATACCTATCATTGTTTTTATTATGATTCCGTCAACAATAAAAGCCTTACCGAAGAAGAATTTTTCGTAAAAATGCAAACTTCCAAAGAAGAAATTTGGCAGAGAATACAGTCCTCGCCCGATTTCATTATGAATAGCGACCGCTTCTTAAACTCCTCCTTTGACGTTGCTATTTTCGATAACGATTTGATTTATGCCGTAATAAATACGGCTGAAGATGATAATACATTGGTTACTATTTCAAGATACTGAAAAAACTTCACAAACAAAAAAAGCACCTTTTTCGGTGCTTTTTGTCATATAAGACTATTAAAATAATCCATATCTTTTTTGTCGGGTTCGGGGATATCTTTAAAAGGGAAAACCATTTTCAGATTATCATATTTGACCTGACAGATTTTTTTAAAAGGAAGAAGCTCAACCTTGTCAACACAGTTGTGGGCTTCTTTTATTTTTTTTAGCTTCAGGAAATTTTCTTCAGAATCGTTTTTTGTGGGGATAACCACTTGCCTTAACGTTGTTTTTATATTGTTTTCGTTTAAAAATTTTAAAAATTCAAGAACAGTATCCAAGGTGCAACCTGCGTATTTCAAATAATCTTCGTTATTTGTGTACTTGATATCAAGCAAAACGCGGTCGCAAACAGATAAAAGGTCTTTTACGCTATCGTTGAGAATACTGCCGGAAGTGTCAAGGCAGGTGTTTATATTTTCGCTGTGCGCCAGTTCAAAAATTTTTTTTGAAAATTCTGCCTGCAGAAGAGGCTCGCCTCCGGAGAGGGTTATGCCACCTTCATTTTTAAAATATTCCTTGTAACGTTTGGCTTTTGTGATGATTTCTTCAGCGGTCATTTCTGAAAATTCACCGCCAAAGGTATCTGGATTATGACAACAGGCGCAACGCAAATTGCAACCTTTAAGGAAAACGACGTAGCGAATACCCGGTCCGTCAACAGTACCAAGGCTCTGTATTGAATGGATTTTGCCTATCATAAAGCCTCGTGGAAGGTACGGGAAATAACCTCGCGCTGTTGCTCTCTGGAAAGTTTATTGAAGTTAACTGCATAACCTGAAACGCGAATGGTAAGGTTGGGGTATTTTTCGGGGTTTTCGTAAGCGTCCATAAGTGTTTCGCGGTTTAACACGTTAACGTTTATGTGGTGTGCATTTTTTGCAAAGTAGCCGTCTAAAATATTCACAAGGTTTTCAATGCGCTCATCGTCGGTTTTGCCTAATGCATCAGGGGTGATTGAGAAGGTGTTGGAAACACCGTCACGGCAGTCGTCATAACTGATTTTGGCAACGGAGTTAAGTGATGCCAAAGCACCGTTTTCCTCACGGTTGTGCATTGGGTTTGCACCGGGGGCAAAGGGCTCGCTTGCCTTTCTGCCGTCAGGAGTTGCGGCAGTGTTCTTGCCGTACATAACGTTTGAGGTTATTGTAAGCACGCTCAAGGTATGAATTGCTTCGCGGTAAGTAGGAGTCTTTCTTAATTCAGTAATAAACTTGTGGGTTGTTTCCTTGGCAAGCATATCAACGCGGTCGTCATCGTTGCCGAATTTGGGGAACTGACCTACCGTATTATATTCGATAATATAACCTTTTGCATCGCGGACGGGGTGAACGGTTGCATACTTTATCGCACTTAACGAGTCGGCAACAACCGAAAGACCTGCAATACCGAATGCCATAAGACGCTCAACGTCGGTATCGTGAAGAGCCATCTGCAACTTTTCGTAGCAGTATTTGTCGTGCATATAATGGATAATGTTCATTGTGTTAACGTAAAGTTTTGAAAGCCACTGCATATAGATATCGTAGCGGGCGGAAACAGTTTCAAAATCTAAAACGTCACCCTTTAAAGGCTCCATCTGCGGACCGATGTGCATACCGCTTGAAACGTCGTAACCACCGTTGATAGCGATTAAAAGAAGCTTTGCTAAATTGCATCTTGCACCGAAAAACTGCATTTGCTTGCCGATTCGCATAGCGGAAACACAGCAGGCGATGGCGTAATCGTCACCAAATTCGGGGCGCATAACGTCATCGTTTTCGTACTGAATGGAGTCGGTATCCTTTGAAACCTTTGCACAGAACTTTTTGAAGTTTTCAGGCAAGGAAACAGACCAGAGCACCGTAAGGTTAGGTTCAGGTGACGAACCTAAAGTATAAAGGGTGTTTAAAATACGGAAGCTTGATTTTGTAACCAAGGTTCTGCCGTCTTCACCCATACCGCCAACGGCTTCGGTAATCCACATTGGGTCACCACCGAAAAGCTCGTTGTATTCG
>JAZROC010000200.1:0-4646 GCA_045648525.1 Clostridia bacterium | reverse complement strand
AGACTTGCAAGTTTTCTTGAACTCTGAAGGTAGCGGTGAAATCTTTGCGCCTTGAATTTCGAATTTTCTCGCACTGTGAGGTTCGCAATAAAACCTTGCCTTGTGCGTTTTATCGCGTTTAGAACATCGCGCCTAGAATTGCAATTTAAGGTAATACCATATAAGCCTTCCCCAGCGGGGGAAGGGGGACCACCGAAGGTGGTGGATGAGGTGCAATAACCTGCACTTTTACAATAATTCGGGCACAAAACAGTACCCCATCTGAAAATATCAGATGGGGTATTTTTCTATGCTTTTACCAATACTGCTGAACAGAAAGGCTCGATTTTAATAAAGCCGTCGTAAACGGTGTCGGTTAAAATGTCTTTCATTTTGCCTTCAAAGCGAAGTGTTCCGCCTTCGCCCATAATATCGGCAAGCATCAAGCCACTTTGGTTTTCGCCTTCTCTGCGTACAACAACAATGGAACCCGTAACGTCAAATTTGTCACCGTTGTTGCTTTCAACTGCTTTTGTAATAATTCTTCTTAATTCCTTTTCTTCGGGGAAAGTGCCTAATATAATAACTTTACCTTTGCCAACGTTAATTTCAAGTGCGCAGGGTTTACCAACCATTGAACTGTGGCCCTTTGTAATGGTAATAAGATTATTTTTGCCCATATCCTCAAAAATTTCATAGCTTTTTGAGCATTTAACAACTTGGTTAAGCTCGTTAACGCACTCAAAGGTATCGTTGTCGGTGGGGGTAATGTAAAGCTGATAAGCACCGGTGAGCTTTTCTAAAAATCCGTAAGGTGCAGTTTTATACTTTGTTCCGATATTTGTGCGGATATCTGAAAGCGGACCAACAACCCACGTGCCGCCATCGTTAACCCATTTGGTGATTTTTTCTTCAAAATTGCCTTCCTCAAGAGTATATGCAAAGGGTGAGAAGATGACCTTATATTCGTCAATATCTTCAAATAAGTCGATAACGTCGGGGTGCACGCCTTCCTTCAGCATTGTGCCGTAGAAATCGTAAACGTCGTTTTCTTCTGCTTTAAGCAAGTTGTTTATGGTTTGGGAAAGGTGAATGTTCCAGTTAATGCTCTGGAAAGTCAAGGCAACGTTGCTCTTAACTTTAGTGTTAAGCAAGAAATTTTCGGCTTTCTTTAAATCATTGGAAAGCTTAATAAGTTCGTTTTTAGTGTGAGTAAATCTGCCCGAAGAATCAAGAACTGCGCCGTGCATAAGCTCGTGACCTGCGTAGTGGGTGCGCCATAACCAGTAAAGGTTTGCTTCACCGCCAAACATATAGGCAATCCACGAATTCATATGAATGAAGTTATCGTCAAAAACGTGCATAAAAGTTGCAGTTGAGCCACTCCACGTTGCCTGCGTTTCCGTTACCCAATAAGGAATTTTTGAGAATTTTCTCATATAGTCCAACCAAAACGTCATTGTGGGCATATAGTTTGGCATTGAGTAGTGGTTGTGCATCGCAACGTCAAGCTTGCTGTTTAAGTCACGGTAGTTTAAAGCGTTATAAGGCATTGTGTCGGTGCCGATAGGCTTTTTTGAATATTTTTTTATGGCTTCTGCCTGAGCGTGAACGAAATCGGTATGATTTTTTACCGAGGAAAGTTGCCAATCAAGCTTAATATGCGGGTTATGCCACGTGCCGTAAGGTGCAGGCACCGCATCAATACTTTCGTAGCCTTGCGCCCAAAGATGCAAATTCCACGCTTCGTTTAAACCGTCAACGTCACCGTACTTTTCCTTTAAAAGATTATGGAAATTATCTCTGCAGTATTGGCATACGCAGGAAGCCTTATCGTCAGGATAAATTTCGTTATCTATCTGCCAGCCGATAACGTTTTCGTATTTGTCAAATTCTTCCGCCATTTTTTCGGCAATTCTTATGGAATTTTCAATATAATGGGGGTTTGACGAGCAACAATGACGTCTTGTACCGTGAGTAACTCTCGTGCCGTCAGGCTTTAAAACTGCCATATCGGGATACTTATTGTAAAGCCAGTTGGGCGGTGTTGCGCTTGGCGTGCCGAGAATAACAGAAATTCCTGCTTTGCCTAACTTTTCAATAACGTTGTGAAGCCAACCGAAATTATATTTGTTTTCTTCAGGCTCCATATCAAACCAGGCAAACTCCGCCATTCTTACAACGTTAAAGCCTACCTCTTTCATTTTTTCAATATCTTTATCAATTTCTCTTACGTCCCAAGCTTCAGGATAGTAATCCGCGCCTAAATAAATTTTTGACATTTGCTTTCTCCTTAAACTTTTTTGTATATTTTAGCACAAAAAAGTCCCAAAATCAATGGGATTATATTGCGAAATGAAACTATATTGACGTTCAAGCGCGAGAAATTTTCGCAACTGCGTGTTGCATGCGGTATAATCGTTCAGTCACTTACTACTGTTGTAAGCTCCTTCACGATTAACCTTTGCGCCACTGATTTGCAAATTTTCTCGCACTTGAAAAGCGCGAGAAATTTTCGCAACTGCGTGTTGCAAAAAAAGGGGCGAAAAATTCGCCCCAATGTATCGTTTTTAAGTTGTTATAAATATTTTTTCACCGTCAGAATCAATGGTTAACGTTGTAAAAAGCTCTAAATCCTTTTCCAAAATAGTTTTTGCAATTAAGGTTTCAACGCGACTTTGAACGTAGCGTTTTAACGGACGTGCGCCATACACGGCATCAAAACCATTTTCGATAATAAAATCCTTTGCCTTGTCTGTAACGAAAAGGTTAAGGCTCTTGTTTTCAAGACGCTTTTGCAAATTTACAATTAAAATATCAATTATGCCCTTAATATCTTCTTTGGTCAAAGGCTTGTAAAAAACAATTTCGTCTAAACGGTTTAAAAATTCAGGGCGGAAGCTTTGCTTTAAAAGTGCCTCAACCTGCGCTTTTGTTTCTTCCTTAATTTCACCGCTGTCATTTATGCCCTCTAAAAGATACTGTGAGCCTAAATTACTTGTTAAAATTATAACTGTATTTTTGAAATCTACCGTTCTGCCCTGGGAATCGGTTATTCTACCGTCATCTAAAACCTGAAGCAAAATATTAAAAACGTCAGGGTGCGCCTTTTCGATTTCGTCAAAAAGAATTACCGAATAAGGCTTTCTTCTGACCGCTTCGGTTAACTGACCGCCCTCGTCATAGCCAACGTATCCGGGAGGGGCACCAATAAGACGGGAAACGGAGAATTTTTCCATATACTCGCTCATATCAATTCTGACCATATTTTTCTCATCGTCAAAAAGATTCTGGGCAAGTGCCTTGGCAAGCTCTGTTTTACCTACGCCCGTTGGTCCCAAAAACATGAATGAACCAATGGGGCGGTTGAGGTCAGAAATTCCTGCGCGGGAGCGAAGAATTGCTTCAGATACCTTTGTTACTGCTTCATCTTGACCGATAACCCGCTTATGAAGAATTTTTTCAAGGTTCAGAATTTTCTCACGCTCACCCTCAACGAGTTTTTGTACGGGGATTCCCGTCCATTTTGCAACAATTCCTGCAATTTCCTCGTCGGTTACGGTATCGCGGACAAGGCTTGCCGTTTTTGTTTTTTCTTCCGCATCTTTTAATTTCTTTTCCAATTCAGGAAGATATGAATATCTTAACTTTGCAACTTTTTCATAATCATAGGCGCGCTGTGCGTTTTCAATTTCAATGTTTGTCTTGTCAATTTCGGCTTTTATGGTTTTTACGGACTCAATTTCGCTTTTGTCCTTATCCCACTTGGCTTTTTGAATATTGAATTTCTCTTTTTCTTCGCTTAATTCTTCCTTTAACTTTTCTAAACGTTCTTTAGAAAGCGTGTCAGTTTCCTTGGAAAGTGCCATTTCTTCAATTTCAAGCTGCATAATTTTGCGACGCATATCGTCAAGCTCTGCAGGCATTGAATCAATTTCCGTTCTGATTAATGCGCAAGCCTCGTCAACAAGGTCAATGGCTTTGTCGGGAAGAAAACGGTCTGTGATATAGCGGTTTGAGAGTGTTGCCGCGGCAATTAACGCGTTGTCGTGGATACGAACACCGTGGAAAATTTCATACTTTTCCTTTAAACCGCGAAGAATTGAAATGGTATCTTCAACGTCAGGCTCGTCAACTAAAACAGGCTGAAAACGTCTTTCCAATGCCGCATCTTTTTCGATATATTTGCGGTATTCGTCCAAGGTTGTGGCACCGATACAATGTAATTCACCGCGGGCAAGCATAGGCTTTAAAAGATTGCCTGCATCCATTGCACCGTCGGTTTTGCCTGCACCCACTATGGTGTGAAGCTCGTCAATAAAAAGAATAATTCTGCCGTCGGATTCTTTAATTTCCGTTAAAACGGCTTTCAGACGTTCCTCAAACTCGCCCCTGAATTTTGCACCTGCAATTAGTGAACCCATATCAAGAGAGAAAACAGTTTTGTCCTTTAACCCTTCGGGCACGTCACCGCGCACTATTCTCTGGGCAAGACCCTCGGCAATGGCAGTTTTGCCAACACCCGGTTCACCGATAAGCACGGGATTATTTTTCGTTTTACGCGATAAAATGCGAATAACGTTTCTTATTTCACCATCTCTGCCGATAACGGGGTCAAGTTTGCCTTCTTTGGCTCTTTCAACAAGGTCTGTGCCGTATTTTAACAG
>JAZROC010000199.1:0-10943 GCA_045648525.1 Clostridia bacterium | reverse complement strand
CCTGTTCAATAACGTAAGGAATAACAGGCATTATACGTCCTCCAATTAATTAAGCTTCTTCAGCTTTTTTTGTTGATTTCTTTGCAGCAGGCTTTGCTTCGCCATCTTCTGCTTTCTTTGTTGTCTTTTTAGCTGTTGTTTTCTTTTCAGCTACTTCTCCGTCTTCTGCTTTCTTTGTTGCTTTTTTTGCAGCCTTTTTAGCAGGATTCATTTCCTTAAGAAGAGCAAGAGTCTTATTCATAACAGCAACTTCCTTGAAATATTCTTTCTGGTCGTCTGTTACGTTCTTAATGAAATCTTCAGCGTTTGAGCCGTAATTTTCTGCATACTTCTTAACTTCTTCCATAATCTCATCATCAGTAGCATCAATATTTTCTGCTTTAATGATTTCAGCAAGAGTAAGACGAATTTTAACAGTCTTTAATGCACCTTCGCGATACATATCACGCATCTGCTGCATTGTCATACCTGTGTACTTAATATAGTCTTCAAGCTTAAGACCCTGATAGCTCATACGCATTTCCATATCGCGAAGTTGAGCATCAATCTGCTGTTCAACCATGCAATCAGGAATATCGATTTCTGCATTTTCAGCGATTGCTTCAACCATCTTGTTTTCCATTTCGGTATCAGCCTGATTCTTCTTACGCTCTGTAAGTTTTGCCTTAATATCAGCCTTATACTCATCAAGAGTATCAAATTCAGAAACGTCTTTAGCAAATTCATCATCAAGAGCAGGAACCTGCTTCTCTTTAATTGAAAGAACTTTTACGTCAAAAATAGCCTCTTTACCCTTAAGGTCTTCAGCGTGATAATCATCAGGGAACTTAACGTTAAGTGCTTTTTCTTCGCCGATAGCCATACCAACCATCTGCTCTTCAAAACCGGGGATAAAGCTGCCTGAACCAATTTCAAGAGTCTGGTTTTCAGCTGTGCCGCCATCAAATTTAACGCCATCAACACTACCTGAATAATTAAGGCCAACTGTGTCGCCCATTTTTACTGCGCGATCTTCAACGTCAACAAAGCGTGATGCGCGATCAAGAGCATGCTGAATTTCGTGATCAACTTCTTCATCGGTTACATTATACTCAACTAATTCTACTTTTATACCTTCATATTTTCCAAGTTTTACTTCAGGCATAAGTGTAACAGTTGCTTTAACCTTTACAATACCGTCGTCCGTGATATCCTCAAGTTGGATTTCGGGTCTGTCAACAGGCTGAAGATCGTGTTCTTTAACTGCTTCTTCATAGAATGAAGGGAAAACGTCGTTAAAGGCATCTTCAAAAAATACGCCTGCGCCGTAGTACTGCTCAACCATCTTTCTGGGAGCCTTACCCTTGCGGAAACCGGGGATAGCATACTTACCCTTGTTTCTCTGGAATGCTGCGCTTGTTGCAGTATCCATTGCTTCTTTGCTGATCTCAAAATTGATAACAGCCTGATTTTTTTCGTTTTTAACCATGGTGCTCATAAATATTTACCTCCAAGTAAATTATCAATACAATCGAGGATAATTATACCACATTGCAAGTTTTTAGGCAACCTTAAAAGGTCATTTTTTGATAAACTTTTTAAAAAAATACATAAAAATATAAAAAATAACTGAATAAAGTGTTTTAAATAATCAGTTTTAATGTTATAATAGAAAAAAATATTTACGAGGTGCATATTTTATGCCAATGGATGGACTTACAATCGGCGCTGTTGTTTATGAATTAAATAACACAATAGCCGGTGCAAAAATAGATAGAATCAATCAACCGGAAGAAGACGAAGTGTATTTCTTTTTGCGCAATAATGGTGAAAACTATAAACTGTTACTTTGCTCAAACGCAAACTTTGCAAGAATAAATATTACGGATTATTCAAAGCCTAACCCTCCTACCCCATCAAATTTTTGCATGCTTTTAAGAAAGCACCTCATCGGAGGAAGAATTGAATCTTTCAAACAAATTGAAAATGAAAGAATAATTATAATTTCATTTGATTGTTATAATGATTTCAACGAACACGTAACAAAAAAAATAATTCTTGAAATTATGGGCAAACACAGTAACATAATTTTTGTTGATGAAAACAATCGGATTTACGATAGTATAAAGCATGTAAATTCCCTTATGAGCAGAGTTCGTTTAGTTCAACCCGGAATCGAATACACGTTGCCTCCGTCACAGGGCAAAAAAAATCCTTTTAACGAAAACGAATTTGTGTTTGATTATGCAAGAATAATAAGTGACACTTATATGGGTATTTCACGTCAGGCTTCAGAAGAAATTGCTTTCAGATGTGCTGATAACGATATAGGTTTTAAAGAGTACATTGATATTTATAAAAACCACGCCTTCTCTCCTGTTTTGCTTGTAGACGAAGATGATAACCCTCAAGATTTTTTTGCAGTAACTCAACAGCGTTTTATGCTTGATTTTCAAATTGCATTTGATACAATTTCGCAAGCCATTGATAAATATTTTGTTCTTAAAGATAAAGTGCAAAGAATCAAAGAACGTTCTCACGGTTTAAAAACAAAATTATCAAACCTTTTAAAAAACGCAGAGAAGAAAAAGGCACAACAACACGAAAAACTTCGCGAATGTGCTGACGTTGAAAAATACCGTATTTTTGGAGAATTACTTACAGCAAACATTTATCTTGTAAAAAAAGGTGCAAAAAGCGTCAGTGTTCAAAACTATTATGATGATATGAATTTAATTGAAATTCCTCTGGATAATACCATAAGTCCCAGCGCAAATGCACAGAAATATTTTAAAACATACAACAAATTAAAAACTGCATCAAAACTACTTAACGGTCAAATGAAAGAAACCGAAGAAGAAATTGATTTTTTATTAAATCAGCTTGAAAATCTCGAAAAATGCGAATGTATTGAAGATATAAATGAAATTCGACAAGAGCTTATTGACCAAGGTTATATTAAAACACCTAAAGTAAAGCAAAAAAAGATTGAATCAAAACCAATGCATTTTATTTCATCAGAAAACATTGATATATACGTCGGTAAAAACAACATACAAAATGATTATCTTACACATCATTTTGCAGCATCAGACGATTTATGGCTTCATACAAAAGATATCCACGGTTCTCACGTTATAATAAAATCTTCAGAGCCCGATAACAAAACCATTGAAGAAGCCACAATGCTTGCCGCATATTATTCAAAAGGAAAAAATTCAACTTCAGTTCCCGTTGACGCAACAAAAAAACGTTATGTCAAAAAACCGTCAGGCGCACTTCCCGGAAAAGTTATTTATACAAATCAAACAACCTATTATATTACGCCTGATGAAAAAATAATTAAAAATATTAAACGTTTAGAAAAATAAAATACAGGCTGTTTTAATACAGCCTGCTTTATTTTACTCTTCATCTATATTTTCATCAATGTATTTGTTGTTTTCTCTGTCAACAGAAAGCTTTGAAACTGATACTTCATATGCTGTTTTAGTAATTACAGTGTCTTCATCAACTTTCTTCTGATACTCTCTGCTTTGAAGTCTACCCTCAATATGTATTCCATCACCAACGTTTAATTGCTGACAATAGCGTGCATTTCTTCCCCAACAAATTGACGGTATGTAGTCACTTTTTCCATATGCACGATTAACAGCAATCAAAATATCTGCAATTTCCCTTGAAAAAGGAGTCACTCTGTAAATAGGTGTTTTGCAAATATAACCATCAAGAATTATCTGATTAACGTCATCACCAAACTCATCTTCATATATTTCACGGGTAAAAGTTTGCAACTGAAGTCTGCTTTTGTTGTCACTCATAATGTTATAAGAGCGCAACTGACCGTCAACATAAAATCTTTTTCCGTTTTTTATATCATAATCAGAAATGAGTCGTTCCGAAATTATTACAGGTAAAACGTCAAATTGACCTGATAACCTTTTAACCTGAAGTTTGAAATTGTAAAAACTTTCTCCAAAGACTTCGTGACTGAAAACAGGTTCTTCAATTACCGTACCGCAAAGTGTTATTTTGTTATTTGTTGGCTGAACCATAAATATTTGCCTCCTAAATTGTATTTTGTATTTTAGCATATGCGTTGAAGTAAAAATTTATTACCTTTTTATTACATTTTAATATATTTTTGTGTATTGAAATTGTTTACTTTGTGAAAATTTAATAATATTAGTTTACATTATTTTTCTGAATCCCCTGATTATTTACAATATAATTGTTTTTATAAATTAATTCGCCAACAGAGCATATTTCAAATCCTCTTTTCTGCAACTCTTCCAAAATTTCCGGCAATGCATCAGGTGTGTATTTTGCGTTATTATGAAACAAAATAATATCGCCATTTTTTACTTTTTTTAACACCCTTTCAATAAGCGGTTGTTTGCCATATTCTTTCCAGTCAAGAGAATCAATGGACCACTGAATTGTGTGCATATTCAATTCTTCCATTGTTTTTATCACATTATCACTATAATCACCAAAGGGCGGACGAAAAACGTCAGGTCTTTTTCCTATTAAATTATAGATTTTTTCATTTACAGAATTAATTTCATTTTTCATTTGTTCAATACTTAATTGACTCATTTTAGGATGATTTTGTGAGTGATTTCCTATTTCATATCCACGTGAATCAATTTCTTTAACCATATCAGGAAACTTTTCAACCCAGAATCCCACAAGAAAAAAAGTTGCACGGACATTATACGAATCAAGAATATCCAAAATTTTTTTAGTATTATCTGCCCCCCATGCCGCATCAAAACTAATAGCAACTTTTTTCTCATCGGTATCAACACAATATATCGGCTTCCTCGATTCCATTAAATTAAATACGTCTGTTGATGAATAAGAATTTGAAATTTCTATAAAAATAACGGTACAAAGTAGAATTACAGCAACAAAATACATATATTTTTTCAAAAAAATCACCTCATATAATGTTATGTATGCACAAATGTTAATATTTCCAATATTTTATATTGACAAAAGTAGTGTTTTAAGGCTATAATACTGTTGATTATATGTGTAGGAGATAAATATTATGAGCGAAATTACAGAAAACAGACCTGTTATAAATAATGATTTGGTTGAAACAATGTCGCAAAGACTCATTGACGAAAAAAGTCTTATGAATCTTGCTGATTTTTTCAAGTTGTTTTCAGATGAATCAAGACTTAAAATTTTATATCTTCTTACAATGAACGAGATGTGTGTTTCTGATATTGCCGCAACACTTGATATGAATCAATCAACTGTTTCACATCAGTTAAAAATTCTTCGCAACAGTCGTATTGTTAAATATCGTAGAGATGCCAAGGTTGTTTATTATTCCCTTGATGATGACCATATTGGTCAGATTATTCTTCAGGGTATGCTTCACGTAGGCGATTTTGAATAATGGAAAATATTTTAAAAACACTCCCGAACGAACCGGGAGTTTATCTTTATAAAGATGCGAACGATACGGTCATTTATGTTGGCAAAGCAAGAAATTTAAAGAACCGTGTGCGTTCGTATTTTCATTCAAACGACCTTAACTTAAAAACACGCACTCTTGTCTCAAATATTAAAAATATTAATTATATTGTTACTGCAAACGAACTGGAAGCTCTCCTATTAGAAAATAATCTTATAAAAAAATATAAGCCTAAATATAACATTCTTTTAAAAGACGACAAAGGCTATCCTTATTTAAAAATCAATACAAAAGAAAGTTTTCCTAAATTGGAATTGGCGCGCAAACTTGAGTTTGACGGTGCACAGTATTTTGGTCCATACCACGGTGCAGGAAGTGCAAAAACAATAGCAGATATTGCCTTGGAAGTTTTTCCTTTAAAAACCTGTAATTATGATTTTACAAAACAAAAGAACGTAAGACCTTGCCTTAAATACCATATTAACCGTTGCCCTGCCCCCTGTGTTTCTCCCGATAGAGAGAAATACAAAAAAAATGTTGACGGTATAGTTTCGTTTTTAAAAGGAAATCAGCAAGACGTTCTCGATACCATAAAATCAAAAATGGAAAAAGCAGCAGAAAAACTTGAGTTTGAGCTTGCCGCAGAATTAAGAGATAAATTAAAAAAAGCTGATGAAATTTTAAATAAACAAAAAATCGTTCTTGATAGAAACGAAAATATTGACGTTATTTCTGTTGTTCTACGTGATACTTATGCCGTAATTTGTTCTTTATACGTGCGTATGGGCAGACTTATCGGCGCAAACACCATTGAACTTCAAGATATAACTTATGACAACGAAGCCCAGATATTATCAAAATATATAATTCAACATTATTCTGATGGCGAATTTTTGCCTAAAGAAATTGTTTGTGACGTAATGCCTGAAGATAGTGAAATTATTGAAGAGCTTATTTCAGAAGCAAACAGAAAATCATTTAAAATTCACCTTGCAAAACGCGGCAAAAAGTTCGACTTATGTCTTATGGCAAAACGCAACGCCCGTGAAAAACTCGAAAAATCCACGTTAAGCCTTTCTTACAAAGAAGAACGTATAATGAATGGTCTGAACGAATTAAAAGCGCATTTATGCCTCAAAAGCTTACCTAAGCGCATTGAATGTTTTGATATTTCACATATCCAAGGCACCGATACAGTTGCGTCAATGGTCGTTTTTACAAACGGAAAACCTGATAAAAAGGAGTATCGTCGTTTTAAAACACACCAAGGCAACAATGACTATGCTTCAATGCAGGAAGTTGTATTAAGACGATATAACGATTTTATTTCAAGAAAATCAGGCTTTGAAAAATTCCCTGATTTGATAGTTATTGATGGTGGAAAAGGTCAGTTAAGCTCTGCAATAGAAATTATTAAAGATAAGTTAAAATTTAACATACAAGTAATTGGTCTTGCAGAAAAATTAGAAGAAATTTATTTACCAAACTCCCCTATACCGTTAATACTGGACCGCGCAACCCCATCGTTGCAAATTTTGCAAGCTATCCGCGATGAAGCACATAGATTTGCAATAACTTTCCATCGAAGTCTGCGCGGGAAACATTCTCTTATTTCATCTCTTGATAATATTCCACATATTGGTGCAACTCGCAAAAAGGCGCTTTTAAGAAAGTTCTCAACAGTTTCAAAAATAAAAGAAGCAACGTTAGAAGAACTTGAAAGTGTTGACGGAATGAACAAATCAAGTGCTCAAGCAGTATATGATTATTTTAAAACTCCTGTTGAATAAACAGGAGTTTTAATTTCAGATAAAACAAATATTATTTCAGATAAAAAATTTATATTGTAAACCGTTTTATTTTATGATAAGATTTTATTAAGAAATATAAAGGATTTTTATAAATGGATTACGTAACTATCGGGCAAAATTACAATAAAGGCAAAATAGCTCATATTAAGTGCTTAAAAAATAATAATCTTAAAAACATAAGCATAAAGAACACATGTTTTTTGCTTATTATTCTTACAAAAGGAATTATTGAATTTAAAGTAAAAAATGAAAAATTTATAGCAACTGCCCCTTGCTTTCTGTGTTTTGATGAAACTGAAAACCCTGTTTTTATTAAAAGTCAAAAAGCGGAATACACTTCTGTTTTCTTTCACCCTAACTTTTTAAACATTAATATGACATTTGACCTTTTACGTTCAAATAAATATACGGATATTGCAACAACACATGATATGTTTATGCTTAAACCATTCATAAACAAAGCATATATTATTCCTATTGCTGATACACAAATAGAAAAAATTGATCATTCTGCAAGCTCTATGCGTGAAGAATTGGTAAATCAACGTGATTGGTATTGGTCCTGCAGAGGTCGTTCTTATTTTATGGAAATTATTATTGCTTTAGAACGCATGTACGGTCTTATCGGATATGGCTTAATCCATCAAAAACCCGATAACACACCAATTATTAAAAGCCCAAAACTTCGGGATGCTGTACTGTATATTGAGGGACATTACGGCGAAAACATAACTCTCTCTGATATATCAACCAATGCAGGAACAAATCAAACAACCCTTACCGCGCTTATGAAAAAGGAGTTTGGCTGTACAGCCATTGAATATTTGATGAAATTCCGAATTACTATTGCAAAAAAGCAACTGGCATTTACTGATGTACCCATTAAAGATATTTCAAATATGGTAGGATTCAAAACCGTTCAGCACTTCAATCGCATTTTTAAGGAAATAACAGGCACACCCCCTGCCGAGTTTAGAAAAACAACAGTCCAAAACAGAAAGGATGATTTTAATGGAAAATAAAATTATAGAATTAGAGAACAGAATAAAAGAATTAGAGAATTTGGTTTCAAAATTAGAAAAAAACTGTTTTAGGTATTTGTGTTGATGAAAAAAATGACGTTTATATATCAGAAAGCACGTTCCCTGTTTTTTCAATAAAAGCACAAGGCGACGTTTATATTTCAACTTCAACTATCGACGCATTAGGTTTTGAGGATACACAAGACGTAAACATAAATACATCCACAATTGATACAGTTGAAATAAACGAATGTGAAGGAGCAAATATTACCGCAACAGAAGTAAATATATCAAATTCAGAAGGAGCTAATATAACAAGTAATAACGTAACAATTAACGAAAACGAAGAGTAAAAAATGAGAGCACCATATCAGATAATTTCTATACCTTATAGAATTAAAAATAATATTATTGAATTTTGTGTTATGCACAGAGCCGACTCACCAATGTGGCAATTTATATCTGGCGGTGGTGAAGATAACGAAACACCTCTTGATACAGCAAAGCGTGAAACTTTTGAAGAATACGGTATAAATCCAATAAATCTATTAAAGCTTACTTCTATGGCTTATATTCCTGTTGATGCAGTTCTTGAAAGCAGAAGAACTCATTGGAATAAAGATATTTATGTTATTCCTGAATATACATTTGCCTTTGAAAGCGAAAATGATCCTAAACTTTCAACAGAGCACGATAAATTTGTATGGTTATCTTATAGTGAAGCAAGAAAAATATTAAAATGGGATTCAAACAAAGTTGCAATGTATGAAATAAATGAGAGGCTAAAAAATGACTTTAAATGAACGTCAACAGCTTGTAAAGTCCTTGCTTGGAAAAATTGTTAATATAAAAATAGACAGGCCTATTGGATATTTACATAATGTGATCACCTATCCGATAAATTACGGCTACATTCCAAATACGTGATCAGCTGGCGGTGAAGAAATTGACGTTTATTTGCTTGGCGTTGATGTGCCATTACAAAAGTATGAAGCACAAATCATCGGTATTGTATATCGAAAGAATGATATTGAAGATAAGCTTATAGCCGCGCCCGTTGGGAAAAATTTTTCAAAAAGCGAAATAGAAAAAGCAATTAATTTTCAAGAAAAATATTTTGATTCTTATGTGGAATTAGTTGACAAAACTCTTGAAAAAAATACGTAAAAATGCTATTATTAAAACATAAAACACAAAGGATATTTTTATGGAACGTATTTTAATAATCGGTAATGCAGGAAGCGGAAAAACAACATTCTCAAAGGCACTGGCAAAAAAATTAAATCTGCCATTAGTTCACCTTGATAAAATCTTCTGGTGTGGAAAGTGGCATCATATTTCAAAAGACGAGTTTGATGAAAAATTACAAATAGAATTAGATAAGCCAAAGTGGATTATTGACGGTAATTTTAACAGAACACTTCCCCATCGCCTTGAGCATTGTGACACGGTCTTTTATTTTGATTTACCTGTAATCTCGTGTTTATGGGGTTCAACAATTCGTGTAATAAAAAATTATGGTTATACGCGCGACGATATGGGTGGCTATTGCCCCGAAAAATTTGATAAACATAAACTTGAATTATATCTTTCAATATTGAAATTTAACAAATTGAACAGAAAAAGATACTATGAGCTTTTAGCTGAACAAAAAGATAAAAAAGTTATAATTTTTAGAAACAGAAAAGAAGTAAAAAAGTTTTTAAAAATGCTATAAGTGATAAATTTATAAAAGATTTGATGCTATGCTCAATCACAATCAAATAAAATATGTAAATTTAGGAGGGATATTATGGATAATATTAAAAAATTATTTGACAACTTAAAAAATGAACTTTTAGACGAGCTTCCAAAGCAAATTATAAATAAAATGGAAATGGAATTGTCCTTTGAAGATGAAATCGAAAACGCTGTAACAGACGCTATCCAAGGAATAAAAGATGATAATGATGCAAAAGACAGATTGTATATTCTTTCGCAAGATAAAAAATTATTAGCGCCTCTTTTTTCTGCCGAAGTATGTAATGCAAACAGCAAAAATCCAAAATCCAATGAATTTCCCTATATTATAGTTATTAGAAGTAGTATCTATGCAAACAATGTTTTTGGTTGGTATAAGGATGAAGAATCAGCAAAAGCAGAACTTAAAAATATTTTTAATGCTATAAAATTTGCTGAAAAAGATCAATATGCAGTTTATGAGATGAAGTAACTGCCACGATCTAATTGAAATATTACTTTTTATTTAGGAGAATATTATGAATATATCAGTATGCGGAATAGATTGTGATAAATGTAATTTTTTTAAAGAGAAAAAATGTTTAAGTTGCAGGATTGCGGCATCAAACGGGAAGTGCGTTTGGGGCGGTCGATGCGATACTCACGACTGCGCAATTAACCAAAATCTTAATCATTGTGGATATTGTACCAAATTTCCCTGCAAACAGTTACTAAATATACATAAAAGCGAAAATCCTGACGGAAATGGGATTGAAATTAAAACTTTAAATAAATTAGTTTCAGAAGGAAAATGATTTTTTATGAGTATTCAAAATATTTATGATAATGAAATCTTTTTTAATCAATATAAAAAACTTCGTGAAAACGACATTAATTATAATGATTTACTTGAGCAACCTGCAATGGAGAAATTAATCCCTGATATATCGGAAAAAAATGTGCTTGATTTAGGTTGTGGAT